>CANROV010000050.1 GCA_947632315.1 Candidatus Gastranaerophilales bacterium | reverse complement strand
TTTATAAGTAATTATTAATTTCCCGTTTTCAATTTTTACATCTTCATCAATAAAAAACGGTAAATCATATACTTTATCAAATGACGTTTCCTCAGTGGAAAAAGGAGGATAATAAACAGAAAGTATCATATTTATTAATGATTTGGTGTACATTATCCACCATACACGATTGTCACCCGTTATTTTTATAACTTCATCATCAAGAATTTGTATATATCCTGCCGTATCACGAGCAGGATTTTTTAATTTGTAAGTTATGTATTTAATAGTTCCGTTTTTAGGATAATTTTTGAAAATTATATTTTGGCTTTGGTTACTGAGGTCTATATAATTTGTTAACAAATCGGCAAATGCTTTATCAGGAGAATATATTAAATAAAGTTTATTCAAATAATTATATTTATTATCAAATTTTACTATAACAAGTTTTTTACCTCTGAAACTTTTCCTTTTTATTTGGAAATTATTATATTTTGAGGTCGAAGAAACAATAACTGTTTCTTGATTGTTTCTGTTATCCGTCAACTCGTAAAAATAACCGCATTTTCTGACACTAAAAGGAGTACCTTTTATTTTTTCAATTTTTGTATTTTGTTGTTCATCATCAGCAAAAATCGGTAAAATCGATAAAAATATAAACATTAAAAAACATATAAACTTTTTCATAAAATCTTCCCTTTATATATTTTCAATTATATCAAATTTTGTATGGGGGGGGGGAAGAGGGGAAGTGAAAAAAGGAGGAAAACGTTTTTTATTCCGCTGAATTTAATCCAAAAAGTAAGTGAAATACTATGCAGAAATAAATATATTAAATACAAATACTACTTTGGTTATTTTTTTAGTTTCAATTCATTGCATATAAAATGGATATTTTTTTATTATTTTGCACCATCCTGGCACATATTAAATCTATTTTACTTCTTATCTCCTCTTTTGGAATATCTTTGTTGAAAAAATGTTGATATAAATCATCAAATAAAATATCAAAACTTTTATGGCGACCTTGCAGTTTAATTTTTTTTACTCCAATATCAATTAAACGTGAAACCTGTTCATCTGTCATACAAACACTTTTATATTCTTTCCCGCCAGATTTTGGACATTGTTCATGTATTTGCATTGATAATTTTATTTCATCTTCAGTCACTTTTTTATTAGAAAAGTAATAGTCATTGGATTTATTTATTATAATATAATGATCTTTATGTAATTGACAATTATATTGGCAATGTTGATTAACAAGTATCTCAATTCTTGAAATGTCAGACAGTATTTTATCCAATTTATTAATATTTTCTATAACATACTCTGGTCTAACAACAACAATCTCATACTTATCTAACATTTCATTATAAAATCTTGTTTCATCAAAATTTTTGTCTTCTATTATCTTTATAATAGGATTTATAACAGAACAATGAAGTTTTGCTTCAGGGTATCTTGATTTTATATGTTTATACAGTATATCAGTAGCTACAATAATATGTGCATCATTATTATATACAACATCTAACAGATTATTAGAATATTCATCATTTAATTTGTCTTCAATCTCATTTATATTAGTAAATGTAAATGTTGGAATTAAATTACGAGCTTTTAAACATTTTATATAGTTATCTATCATTGTTAAAGTATGAATTTTTACAGAAGTTTGTCTCCCACCTTGCCACATACAATGAGGAGAACCATAAACATATTTAACAGGATTTATTTCTCCTTTTAGCAACTCTTCTAAAAGTGGAATATATAAATCATTACAATATAAAAATGGCATAAAATATTCTATATTATCATATTTTACATACTTTTTCATAATTTATTTTTATGTAATATTAACATAAACTTGCCTGTTTGTATATAAAAAAACAACATTTATATTTTTGTGTGTATGTGTGTGGGGGGGGGGGGGAAGAGGGGAAATAGTTCTTTTAAGTTTTTTAACTTATTTAATCTAGTGTCGCACTCTACCACCACTTCGTTGCTTATCGTAAAATTTTGTTCGGACATTTAAATGTTCAAACCTCAGTATTTACTTTGATAAATAAAAAAATAGTCATTATTTATTTTTTGTTTTATAATGCTAAAAAAGTGAGAGATTATGGTAGATACATTATCCGATACAGATAAAATAAAAGATATTGTAAAAAATACAAACTTACAGCATATAGCAATAATCATGGACGGCAACAGACGCTGGGCAAAATCTAAATTTCTTCCCTCTGCAGCCGGACACAAAAAAGGAGTTGAAGCACTTAGAGCCACTCTTAAAGCATGCGTTAAATTTAATATTAAATATTTAACTGTTTATGCTTTTTCTACCGAAAATTGGAACAGACCAAAAGAGGAAGTGGATTTTCTTATGTCGCTTCTCGCTAAAACCATAATTTCAGAAATCCCTGAGTTTCAAAAGAATGATATTAAATTAACTTTTA
Organism: Candidatus Gastranaerophilales bacterium; assembly: GCA_947632315.1. Lineage (GTDB taxonomy): Bacteria > Cyanobacteriota > Vampirovibrionia > Gastranaerophilales > Gastranaerophilaceae > Avigastranaerophilus. Next base: position 9,527 of record CANROV010000050.1, on the reverse strand, counting down.
TAGGGGATAGAACCTCGCTTAATAAAGATTTAATTGATGTTTTAGAATTTGGTGAAAATGAAACAAAAAATAATAAAACTTTAAATCTTCAAATTGCATTTAATTACGGCTCAAGAATGGAATTAACCAATGCTGTTAAACAAATTTGCGAGAAAGTTAAAAACGGAAAGCTTTCAGAACAAGAGATTACGGAAAAAACAATAAGTGAAAATTTATATACCTCAAATATTCCTGACCCTGACCTTTTAATAAGAACAGGCGGAGAAAAAAGAATAAGCAACTATCTTTTATGGCAGTGCGCTTATACAGAGCTTTATGTTACGGATAGATTCTGGCCAGAGTTTGAAGAAAATTCATTAGCTGAAGCTATTATAGAATTTAATTCAAGAAACAGACGATTTGGTAAATAGTTTATGATAAAAATAATTCTTGCTACTTCAAACAAGCATAAGTTAGAAGAAATTAATGCCATAAATAAAAACGCCGAAATAGTCTTTGACGTTGTAAAAGGCAGTTTTAACCCTGATGAAACAGGCAAAAACTTTAAAGAAAATGCTTTAATAAAGGCAAAAGAAGCTTCTAAAATAATGAAAACATACTGTTTGGCAGATGATTCAGGATTATGTATTAATGCCCTTTCAGGACTCCCCGGTATATATTCCGCCAGATACGCACCCACTCAGCAGGAAAAAATTAATAAAGTTTTAACCGAACTTAAAGGAATAAAAAATAGAGAAGCGCATTTTATTTGTTCAATGGTTCTTGTTGACGTTCAAGGTAATGTTATTCATACGGAGGAAGGCAGAATAGACGGAACCATTGCGGAAGAACCCAAAGGAACAAACGGTTTCGGTTACGACCCTGTATTTTTTGTTCCCGAATACGGAAAAACAATAGCCGAACTGCCTGACAGCATAAAAAATACAATATCACACAGAGCCAATGCGCTAAATCCTATGCTTGAATGGATAAAAAATAATCTTTAAGCCTTTTTATCGTCAGATTCATATTCTCTTAACCCCGGAGCTTTATTTGAACCTGTTCTTTTAGCCGTCATAGCATATTGAAGTTTAGGAATAACAATACCCAAAATAACTCCGGAGAATGCCATGCCTGCAATTCTAAAGGCTGTAGACATCATGAAACTTCTTTTATTAATTTTATTTAATAAAGCCTCATCAACAATACCATTGTTAGATTTGTTTGCAGCATTAATAACACCTTGAAGATATTTATCAATATTATCCCTGAAAGAAGTAATCTGCTTCATCGGTATAAATTTGAAAGGATTATTCAAATTAGGAAATTTTTCTTCATATATTTTTTTCATAAATTCAGGATTTGTAATAAATGTATCTTTGAAAATATCGCAAACCTGCTGTTTAGTAAGCATTCTTCTGACTCCCTCCTGCATAGGTTGAAGTTCAGACATCTTAGCGGCATTTTCAAGAATTTTGCCGTCAAACACATATTTTTTAAATTCGTCAAAAGGTATTACATCAGACTTAAAAGGTAATTTTTCAATTAACTTTTTAGTAACATCATCTAATGAACCTAAAGTTTGTTTAGCAAATTCTTCAGTTCCAATACTTCCTGATTTTTTTACCTGCTCCAATAGTTTTTGAGTAAGAGTATTTGAAGCAACAGGGTCAAGCGTAGTTAAATTAGAACTGCCTGAAATTTTTTGAAGCAGTTTATATACTAAAGGAGTGCTTCCAAAGTAAAAGAAACTGGAAGCTGCGTCACGGAAGAAGTATTCTCTTCCTTCATCAGGGTTTCTGGCGGTTAGGACTCTTCCTGTCAAAATTCCCGTATCACAAGTAAGCATTTTGCATATTTTATGATTTTCAAGGTAATGTGCAACAGTAGCCATTTTGTCAGGGGATAATCCAAAACCTTTAAAAGATGTATTTTTATTTGAAGATATTTTTTTATCAAACGATTCAAAAGAATTATTATCATTTAAAATTTCTTGATAAGTTTTCAAAGGTTCAGTTTGTAAAGTTTTTTCTCTGAGCTTTTTCTTACCCATCATAGCTCTTGTAATAGACTGATTAATTTTAGGAAGAGCAAAACCTACAAAAGCGGTTGCTGCTATCGTAGAGCATATTATTTTACCGAACTTGAAAGCAGCAAGGTTTTTTTCAAGTTTTTTTCCGGCTTCTTCAGATAAATTACCTTCTTTGATTTTTTCAGTAATAATATTTTTAAACGGAGTTCTTAAAGCGTCTTTACCGACATCAAATTCAGAAACAGGCAATTTAAGGACTTTTTCACCAATAAAATTACCTATTTTATTAAACAAATCAACACCTTTCATCCAAAATACGGCAGAAACAATGTCATCTGTAAATCTTTCTCTAAACTCAGGGAATCCGCCTCTTTTATATGCTTGTATACCTCTTCCGCCCGTCACCGTAGATTCAAGCATTATTGTCGAAGCTAATGCATCAGGATTGGCAAGAGTCCTTACAAATCCTCTTGCACCAAGCCCTTTACTGCTCACCGATTTTATATTATTTGTATTTTCTAATTGTATCTTTTGTATTTTCATCGGCTGTGTCTTTTATAACTTTCCTTTTATTTAAAGCAAAACATTTATTTTTTTGCTACATATTTGAAAAATTTTAAAAAAATTAATATTTCAATTTACTTTATCCTCTAAGCAGATTGTTACATTGACAATACTGACATTAGAAAGGAAAAAATTATGGCTAATATTAAATCATCTAAAAAAAGAATTCTTACCGCAGAAAGAAACTACAACAGAAATGTTGCAGTTAAATCCGAAATCAAAACTGCCGTAAAAAAAGTTCTTGTTTTAGCTCAAGCCAAAGAAAAAGACCCGGAAGCAATTAAATCAGCATTATCTTTAGCTTACAAGCTTTGTGATAAAGCTGTTTCTAAAGGTATTTTGCATAAAAATACAGCTTCAAGAAAAAAATCAAGATTAACTGTTGCTGTTAATAAATTAATGGCTTAATCTGTAAGTTAATGATTTTTTTAGGTTAAAAAAAGCTCCTGACATTGAGGAGCTTTTTTTCTATTTTATTTATTTATAAATTCTATTATCCTACCAGTCCTGAATCATCACATTCTGAAGCCTTTACCATTATGGCATGCTCAACAGGATTCTCTTTTTTAATTGAATTATCAAAAGGAACTTCATCAAAATTATATTCGTCTTTTACTTTCCTCAATTGATTTTCATCAACCAATTTCTTTGCAAGTTCAGCTATTTCATATACTAATTGATATCTGTTTTCTGTATTTTCATTTAAATCCCAAGCGATTTTTATAATTTGATTCATCATTCCTCCCGTAACATTTCGGTTAATTATCTTATATGTTTATATTACTATGCAAATTTTTTAATATCAAGTTGTCTGTAATCAAATATAATGATTTTGTGTTAAGTTTTGTAATTGGGCTGAAAGTCATGCCGTATCATGCTTTCCGTTTTTGTTAGGATTTGTATGCTTTTTTATTAAATTTTATTAAGTTGATTTTAAATCGCTGAAAAGTCATGTTCATCATGGTTTCCATGATTTCTTTTCTTTGGGCTGTAAATTGGCTATAGCCGTATGTTTAACTGAAATATTATGATTTTATATGTAGTTAAGAAGATAGTTATAATGCAAAATACAAGTAATTCGTTTTTTATAAACAATAAAATTATTAATATTCAGTCCGAAATACTTTATAGAGAAGCTGAAGATGATTTTTTCTACTTCAATAAAATAAATAATGCCAAGAAAAAATTAGAAAAAGCACTTGTTTTGACTCCCGGCCATTTTAAAACAATGACTCTTCTTGCTAATATTCTATTTATTAAAGGTAATATGAAAAAAGCACTCAATTTATATTTGCAAGCTTATAATATTAAATCAAATTCAAAAATATCCGCCTCAATTGCTAACTGCTATAATGCATTATTTAATTACTCTGAAGCAGTTAAATATTGTGATTTAGCATTAAATAATATATCATCGGATGATTTAAGCCTTTTTGCACAAATAATTGAAATTAAAATTGAAGCTCTGATTAATTTGGGGCAATATAATTCAGCTTATATTACCTTCATTCAGGCTCAAAATTCGTTGGATTCTATCTCTTTAGATATTATTCATTCGTTAAATTATGATATTTTAAAAGAAAAAATAAATAAAAGAAACAAATTACACAATTCATTTCTCCGTATTGTATAATTTATATATTACTTATGGAGCTTTTACATTAATGAAAAATAATATAAAGAGACTTTTTCTTATTTTAATAACATTTGTCTTTTTATACATAGTATTTAAGAATCTGGATGTTACAGAATTTTTAAATGTTTTAAAAGGTTTCAATTTTAAATTAATACCATTATTAATACTTTGCGTAATTTGTTCAATGTGTTCAAGAGCATTAACATTTAAAATTCTTATTTCAAAAACAATAAAAAATATATCATTATTTGAATTATTAAATTTATGCATTTCTTGTGCCTCATTAAATATAGTATTACCTGCAAGGGCAGGTGATATTTACAGAGCTTTTTATCTCGGCAAAAAATATAATGCCGATAAAATGAAACTTTTTGGCTCCGTTATGCTGGAAAGAATTTTTGACGGACTTATTATACTATCTATTCTTATTTTGGCAATTTTAACTTATCAAAGAAATAATCCTTTAGCAAGAAAACTCTGTTTAATTGGTGCATTTGTATTCTTTGGAAGCTTTCTATTGGCAATCTTAACTTTCAAACATAACAAAACAGACAAAATATGCCAATTTCTGGAAACCAAAGTTGATATTTTACCGAATAACTTTCACAATTTCTTTAAATCTTTAATAAACTTTATTAAAAACAAATGTAATTCTTTCTTAAACGGGTTTGAGATATTTAACAATCCTAAAGCAATTATTCCCGCAATAATTGCTTCAGCAGGAATTTGGTTTTTTGAATGCCTAAATTATTTTATTGTAATTACAGGATTTAATATTGATATAAATTGGTCAGTAATTTTATTTATAATTCCGTTTACTGCATTAGCCTGCATGATACCCTCTACTTCTATTTATATAGGGCCTTATCAATTTGCAATTATTGCAGCTTTCGCAATTTATAATGTTACAAAAGAGTCAGCACTTGCCATTTCACTTTTACAGCAGGCTATTACCACTATATTTTGCTCTTTTATTGCGGTTATTTTCTTTCTTAGACATAACATTCATTTTAAAGATATTCAAAATGATATTGAAACAGAAAATAAGAACCTTCAAGATTAAAGGTTCTTATTCTTATAATTTAATATCTCAATGAATAATATTTATTTTGCCAGAAATTCATTAATAGCTTTAGCGGCACGTTTGCCTGCACCCATAGCATTAATTGCGGTAGAAGAGCCTGTAGGTGCTACGTCACCGCCCGCATAAACTCCGTTTATTGAAGTTTCACCGGTTTCAGCATTAATAATAATGTAGCCTTTCGGATTTGTTTCAAGATTCATATTATCTCTTAACATTGAAGATTGAATTGTAGGATTTGGCCCTGTTCCTAAAGCAACTACAACGGTATCAACATCTAAATCCATTGTTTTACCCGTTGGAATTGGTTTTCTTCTTCCCGATTCATCAGGTTCACCAAGCTCCATAATTTCAAACTGCATACCGCCTACGTAACCTTCTTTATTATAAATTTGTTTTGGCGCATGTAAGAACTTAAATACAACACCTTCTTCTTTTGCGTGGCGGATTTCTTCTAAACGTGCGGGAAGTTCAGCTTCCGTACGTCTGTACATAATATAAACTTCTTTAAAACCGATTCTTACGGCAACTCTTGCTGCGTCCATCGCAACATTTCCTCCGCCGATTATGGCTGCTTTTTCTCCGACTCTGATAGGAGTAGGTGTTTCTTCTAAGTTTGCCTGCATTAAATTAACACGTGTTAAAAATTCATTAGCGGAATATACTCCGTTTAAGTTTTCACCGGGGATTCCCATCATTTTCGGAAGTCCTGCGCCGGAACCGATTACTATTGCGTCAAATCCGTCATCTTTTAATTGTTTTACTGTAATTGATTTACCTACAACAACATTAGTAACAAATTTTACACCCATCTTTTTCAAATTTGAAATTTCTTTATCAAGAAAAGTTCTGGGGAGTCTGAAAGGAGGTATACCGTATCTTAAAACACCTCCAAGTTTATGAAGTGCTTCAAAAACAACTACTTCATGACCTGCACGGCGTAAATCTGCTGCTGCAGTAATACCTGCACAGCCTGAACCTATAATTGCAACTTTTTTGCCTGTTTCTTTTATTTCGCCGATTTGTGCATTTGTAGCGTCACCAACGTATCTTTCTAATGCTCCGATTGCGATTGGTTCTGATTTAATACCTAAAACGCATTTGCCTTCACACTGACGTTCCTGAGGGCAAACTCTGCCGCATACGGAAGGAAGAAGGCTTGATTCTCTAATTACTTCGCCTGCTTTTTCAAGATTGCCTTCTTTTAATTCATGAATAAATCCGGGAATGTTTATATTAACAGGACAGCCCTGTACACATCTTGGATTTTTACAATTTAAACATCTTGATGCTTCAAGTTTTGCCTGTTCATCTGTTAAATTAGACTCTACTGCGTCAAAATTGGTGCGTCTTACCATAGGGTCTTGTTCATGTTGTCTTTGTCTTACTGCCATATTTTTTTCCTTTTTACTTAATCTATATTTTATTATACTATAAAGATATTCATGTAAACGAATTAAGTTTTGGAGAAACTATGAACATTAATAAAAATTATTTAAATTTGGAAGACAGCTATCTGTTTTCTACCATAGCAAAAAAAGTGTCGGAATATACAAAAAATAATCCCGATAAAAAGTTGATTAAATTAGGTATTGGAGATGTAACACTGCCTTTAGCGCCCGTTGTTGTTGAAGCAATTAAAAAATCAGCGGATGAAATGGGGGTGCAAGCTACATTTAAAGGCTACGGCCCCGAGCAAGGCTACGCATTTTTAAGGGAAGCTATACAAAAGTACTATGAAAGAAAAAATGTACAATTGGTTTCTGATGAAATTTTCATATCTGACGGAGCAAAAAGCGATTTAGGTAATATTCTGGATATTTTTGCTTTAGACAACACCGTTTTAGTGCCAGACCCGGTGTATCCTGTTTATGTTGATACAAATACAATGGCAGGCAGAAAAATTATTTATGCTGACGCAAATGAAAAAAACGGATTTTTACCTCTTCCCGATGAAAACGTAAAATGCGATATTATTTATATTTGTTCTCCGAATAATCCAACGGGCGCAGTTTACACAAAAGACGGATTAAAAAAATGGGTGGATTACGCATTAAAAAATGACGCAATTATACTTTTTGATGCGGCTTATGAATGTTTTATCAAGTCAAAAGAGCTTCCTAACAGCATTTACGAAATAGAAGGAGCAGAAAAATGTGCAATAGAATTTTGCTCTTTCTCTAAAACAGCAGGTTTTACGGGTACAAGGTGCGGATATACGGTTGTTCCGAAAGCACTTGTTAAACAAAACTGTTCTTTAAACAAATTCTGGCTCAGACGTCAAACAACTAAATTTAACGGCGTTCCTTACATAGTTCAAAGGGCTGCGGAAGCTATTTTTTCGCAAGAAGGGCAAAAACAAATATCGGAAAATATTCAATATTACAGTGAAAATGCAAAAATTATTGCCGATACAATGGACAGTAAAGGTATTTGGTATACGGGAGGTAAACATTCACCGTATATTTGGTTAAAATGCCCTAACAATATGAAATCCTGGGAATTTTTTGACTATCTTCTGGCTAATATAGCTATTGTAGGTACTCCCGGAAGCGGTTTCGGTAAAAACGGAGAAGGTTATTTCCGATTAACTTCTTTCGGAAACAGAGAAAATACAATTGAAGCTATGCAAAGATTTTCTAAATTATTCTAAATGATAAAATCATTAAAAAGATATAAAAAGATTGCGATTTAAATAAAATAAACCGCAATCTTTTTTATTTTAAGAATTTTATTATTTTTTAGTGTTTATACTTATATATTTGTATTATTGATTGTTTTTTGTTGTTATGAAAACCTCCGGCAAGCATAATATTTCCATTATCAAGTTCCAAAATAGATGCATTTGATACAGGAGTTTTCGGTAACGGTATTTTATAAAGATTATTATATTGTTTTGAATAAATATATGAAGAAAGCCGATAATCCTCTTTGTTTTGTGATTCATATATTCCATAAATAAAAACATCACCGGAATTTAATAATAAAGTTTTTGAAAACAGATTAAATTTCCAAGATTTATTAATATCATTTGATATAGGTGTTTTTTGTTTTGTTTCTATGTTATATACATATCCTTTATTTTGATTTTCACCTGATTCAAGAATTAAATAATTAAAATCATCTAATTGTGTATATAAACCTGTTTTGGGGTAAATATTATTTGTTGATTCAAATTTATTTTCTTTAAGATTATAAATATATCTTTCATTATCATTAGCAAAAATTAATAAATCTCCATTTACGAATTCAAAATAATCAACATCTCCCCCAATTTTGATTGTATTTTCTGTTAACTCATATGTGTTAGTTTTCGGGTTAAAAATGTCAAACATATATGTTGTACCAATAGTACAACAATTTTCATTTGTATTAATTTCATACCCATGTAAAATCAAAACCTTTCCATTTTTTAATGGAATAGCTTTATGACTACCCGTAAAATAATTTAAATTTCCAACATCATAAAATTCATATTTATTATGGTCAAATATTTTAGATGTATTTGTTAATTTACCGGCCATAGAATCAAAAGGACACACTCTTCCGCCTGCAACCAATATATTTCCATTTTTAAGTGTAGTAGCAGAAAAGCCATAAACTCTATTATCATTGATAGCAATTGTTTTTATAATTTTTTGTTTTTTTGTGTCAAATATATCAGCAGTATTAACCTGCTTGTTTTGACTACCCATTATTAATACATTTCCATCAGACATTATATTTGCTGTAACATATCCTCTTGGAATACTCATTTCATCTTTAACTATCAACCATTTGCCATATAATATTTTTTGTTTTTTTATATCTGCAATATCCTGATTCAATTTAATTTGAAAATTATTTATTTTTTCTTTTATTAATTTTCTTTTGTTATAATCTTTTTTCAAAGAAGTTGAAACATCTTTATATATATTAAAAAATATTATAAAAGAAATTCCGATAATTATAAGTATTATAATTGTGATAAATATTTTTCTTTTCAGATTTATCATAATAATTTAGCCTTGTTTTTTCTTGCTTTAGGTACTTTTTATCATAACTCAAAAGCAATACCAAAAGTTGTAATCAAAGTAATTATAACACTTTTACCCCCCCCCCGAGGCAAATGGGAAAGTAATAATTTATTTTAAATTATTATTTGAACAGGTTTTAAGAACTTCAACTATTCGTTTTGAAGCAAGCCCGTCACCATACGGGTTTACGGCTTCTGACATGCGTTTATATTCCGTTGT
>CANROV010000049.1 GCA_947632315.1 Candidatus Gastranaerophilales bacterium | reverse complement strand
GCTATTTTGAAGATATTGCGAGTTTAATTTATTCTTCTTATCAACCGTTATAATATTTACAGGAATATTAAACCCAAACTCATAATTAGCATTCCCGATATGATACCAATTATAACGTGATGGTTTTCTCCGTATTCTCTTGATAAAGGTAAAAGAGTATCTAAAGAAAGATAAACCATAATGCCTGCAACTGCCGCCGTCATAAGTCCTACAGCCTGAGCCGGCATAACCGTTTTTAACAATAATACCCCTATAAGCCCTCCGATAGGTTCTGCTATCCCTGACATAAATGAATAAAATATCGCAAGCCTTTTTTTACCTGTTGCATGAAATATAGGTAACGCTATAGCTATACCTTCAGGGATATTATGTATTGCTATTGCTATTGCAACAGGAATTCCCAGTCTTATATCTTCACTCGATACCAGAAATGTTGCCATACCTTCGGGGAAATTATGCAAACTTACTGCTATTGCAGTTATAATACCCGCCCTTCTTATTAATCTTCTCTTTTCGCATTTTTTTGATGTACTTAAAAAATCAGATTCTATATGATCAGGAATAAAATAATCTATTAAAACAGCAATAATTATTCCAAAGAAAAATCCTAAAAATGCAAATGCATTCGATATTTTTATTGAATAATAAGAACTTAACATCATTGAAGCTTCAGGCATTAATTCACTTAAACTCACATATATCATTACACCTGCCGAAAAGCCTAAGCCTACAGATAATGCTCTTAAATTATTTCTCTTGACAAAAAAGGTAATAAACCCGCCCAGCAAGGTCGACATCCCTGCTAACAATGTTAATATTAATGGTAATATATAATTATTCATATTTAAATACTATCACAAAAAAAATTTGGCAAGATTTATTATTCTTTCGGTTATTTAAAAATATTCTTATAATTTGAAAAATATAAAAATGAAAAAATATTTTCTTTTTCTTTTTATTTTCATCATAATTATATTTTGTTTTGCTTTTAAAGTATATGCTTTTGAAGAAAAAATCGAGCAAATATCATGTGACAAAGCTATTTCGCTTTTAAAAAAGAAAAATCCTCAAATATTAAACGCAAATATTGAATATGAAATAGCAAAAAATAATATAAAAATAGCTCACGCAATTCAAAATCCAAAATTTGTATCAGATTTCTTTATAGGGAACGTAGCAAAAGGGAATTCGAACCAGCTGGGTCTTTTATTTCCTATTGAAGTTGCAAAACGAAAATTAAGAAAAAATATTGCAGAAGATAAAGCCGATATTCTTTATCTTCAAGCACAAAAAACCTTTACTCAGGAAATTAAAAAACTTTATTTTATCTATCTTTCTCTTTGTTTAGAAAAAGAAAAACTAATAATTGAAAACGAATATCTTGATTTTTTAAATTCAAAAGAATATGAAAATTCTTCATATAAAGATTTCATCACCGCCAAACAGCAAAACAATATTTTACAATTAGAAGAAGATATCAACATAAAAAGAAAAACATTTAACCTGATGATTAACGGACAAAACTCTTATATTGTATATGATACGCTAAATATAGACATATATAATTTTGAAGAAAATAACTTTATTAAAGATAATCAAAAACAACTAATAGAAACCGAAACAAAGATTTTAGATAAAGAAATTGAAGCGGCATATAAAAATATTCAACTTACTAAAAATGAAAGAATACCCGATTTAATTGCAGGCGGAGGTTTTGCATTTGAATACGGCGACAAACCCTATGCGGCAGATTACTCCGGCGCATTTATTTCTATTGACTTGGAAGTACCTTTATTCAATTTTATAACACCTAACATTAACAACTCTATTTTGAGATACGAACAAGCAAAATTAAAGAAAGAAACTTTTCTTGAAAACACACAAACTTCTTATGAATCAGAAAAAATTCAACTTAATAAATATAAAAAAAATCTTCAGTTTGCAAAAGAAAATTTAAATAAATTTTTAAATTCAGATAATCCTGAAATTATTTATACTGTTAAATCAGATTACTTAAATTCCGTTTTTGATTTAATTAATTTCTATTTTAATCCAAAATAATATATAATAATTTTATGAGTAACTATTCATATAAAGCAAAAAATCAATATAATGAAATTATTCAAGGTTCCATAAACGCACAAAATATTACGGACGCTGCCGTTAAGCTTGAAAATCAAGGTTATGTTGTTCTTGAAATAAAAGAATTTAACGAAATAAAAAAACATTATGTTTCGTCTTCTTTCAAAAATTATAATAACTCGCTTAAACCTTTTTCTTTACAAGAGAAAAAAGATTTTATCAGTTCTTTTTATTCGTTATATAAATCAGGATTATCCGTAAATGAAATATTTTCTTCAATATTAAATTCATCAAAAAATCCAAATATAAAAGAATTCTGTGCAAGAATATCTCATAAAACAGAGAAAGGATATTCATTAAAAGAGGCCATAAAAAATAATAGAAATATATTGGGTAACGCTTATACAGCATTAATTTGTGCGGGTGAAGAATCGGGTAAACTTGATAAAGTTTTAAATAACTTAATAAGAAACTTAGAAAGAGAAGAAGAAATTAAAAATAATATTATTTCAGCAGTATCTTACCCTATTTTTATAATTATTCTCGGAATTTTTGTATTTTGTTTATTTAACTTTTTTATTTTACAAATATTTAATTTTGCAGCTCAAGGTGAAGATTATTCCATACAAGAAACTGCAATATCGGCAGGGATAAAAACAGCTGTAATCTATTTGGTTTTAGGCACTTTTGTATTTATTGTATATAAAATGAATCTTATGATGAAATTTTTTAATAATGTGCTATACAGAATAAAACCTTTTAATTCGCTGATTAAAAACTACACTTATACAAACTTTTTTTCAATATTCGGCTTAGCTTATGCCGCCGGCATTCCTGTTGCAGAGGCTATATCATTGGCAAATACCGCCATAAATATTGCTGAAGAAAAACTAAAATTAAATAAAGCTTCCGATATGATTGCTTCAGGTTGTGAAGTTACTACCGCTATAAGCGTGGCAAATGTCTTTCCGAGCAGTGTTATTTCAAAAATATCAGCAGGAGAAGCTTCCGGGGAACTTGAAGAATCTCTAATCAGGATTTCTAATGATTATGAAAATAAGCTTGAACTTGAAATAAAAATATTAATAAAATTATTAAATCCCATAATTCTTGTTATTGTAGGTATATTTGTTGCTTTTATAATGGCAAAATGTTATATGAATTATTTTAATTCAATATTTTCAATAATTAACTAAATTTTTTCCTTTAATAAACATTCTAACATTTTATCAATCGCCATTTTCACCTGATTTACGGTAATTGAATTCATGCAAGCTTTGTTATTATTACATTTTCCTTTTAATGAACACGGAGAGCATTCAATGTCTGATTTTAGAAGGATATTTCCCTCACCAAGTGCTTTCCATTTTTCAAAAGGCATAGGGCCATATAATCCTATTACTTTTGTTCCTACGGATGATGCCATATGTAAATTCCCGGAATCATTTCCTATAATAAAATCTGATTCTTTTAATACCGCTAAACTGTCTTTTATTGTTACTTTACCGCACAGATTAACAGGAGGTATATTGAGTTTTGAAGAATATTTAATACTATCATAAATCGCCTTATCGGACGGAGCGCCTATAAATATTACTTGAACCCCTTTTTCATCGGATAAATACTCAATAATTTCCCTGAAATTATCTAAATTCCAAACTTTTAATTGATTAGTTGCCGTAACATTAACAACTGCTTTTTTTGTATCAGATTGAATATTATTTAAATAAAAAAGTTCTTTAACTTTATTTTTTGAATATTCATTAATCCAATTTTCAAGATACGTATCTTTTACTTTTAAACCTTCAGCCTCAAGAACATCCAAAAAACATAATGATTCGTGTTTTACAGTATTATAATTAACTTTTTCAGTTAGTAAGAATCCTCTATGTTCGGTATTGAATCCGATTCTATTCTTAATTCCCGAAAAAAAACATAATAAAGCACTCGATAATGAACGTTTTAACACATAAGCTTTATCATATTTTTCATTCCTCAATAATTTGACATAATGCCAAAAAGATTTTTTCTTACCAGAACCATTTTCATATTTATGTTTTCTCGTTGTATCAAAATAAATAAAATTATCAACATAAGGACATTCTTCAATTACTTCGCCTGAGTTTGGAGAAACAAGCATATCTATTTGAGAATCAGGATAGTTATACTTTAAGTTTCTTAAAAAAGGTACAGTTAAAATCATATCCCCTATAAATCGGTATCTTACAACAAGAATTTTCTCTTTATACACCGCATACTTCCTTTACATCCATATATGCTTTTAATTTTAATGCATAAAATTTTATAGGCAGTTCTATATCATTTATAATATCAATCAATTTAACCGCATCTTTTTCAGTGGTAACAACACATTCAATCCCTTCTTCCTGAGCGAAACCAATAATTTTAGTTATGTCAGAAACATCATATTTATGATGATCTTCAAATTCCAATACAGCAATAAGTCTATAATCTTTTTTTAAAAAGTCATAAAAACTTTTACTTTGACCTATTGCCGAAAATGCCATTATCCTTGAATTTTCAGGCAGAATTTCACCGGTATAAATATCGTATACACAATCAGGAACCATCTGGCAAAGATAAATTTCTTTTTTAAATCGTTTCTTTAAGTAATCACAATACTGCAAAGACTTTTGACTGTCATAACTTTTATTGACAACAATAACCTTATGCGCTCTTTTTATTTCAGAAATTTCTTCTCTTAACGGGCCGGCAGGAAGCAGATATTTATTACCAAACTTATTTTTAGAATCGATAAGAACAATATCCAAATCCCGTTTCATTTTTCGGTGCTGAAATCCGTCATCCAAAATAATTACCTCCGGCTGAAATTTTTCGTAAGCATATCGTTCCGCTTTAATTCTGCTTGCACAAGTAATAACATAAGCACCTTTACAATTATCTCCGAGCCAAACAGGTTCATCACCTGCCATTGAAGCGGTATATAATGCTCCCGAGCCATCTGAAACAAGCTTAGGTTCTTTATTTGATAATTTTGCACCATATCCCCTTGACAAAATAGCAACTTGCTTATTTAATGCCAAAAAATATTTAGCTATTTCGGCAGTAACAGGAGTTTTTCCCACTCCGCCCGTTGTAAGATTACCTATTGAAACTATATACGACTTTGAACTATATGAAGGCAGAAGTTTCATATCATATAATTTATTTCGAAATCTTACCGCCAGAAGGTAAAATAAACTAAAAAACCTTAACATCATTATTATTGATGTTTCATAGAAGTCCAAATCTTTCTTATAATGAAGTTTTGATATAAAAAGTTTCATATTTTTCCTAGAACAACAATCTGAATATTAAAAATCTCTTATTAAGCTTTTCAGAGAATTTTCTCAGATTTTCTGATGTTACATTTATATCATCCATTGTTTGTTTAATTTTTTCTTCATCCTCTGTTGCATAATTAACTGTATCTAAAGTAATAGTTAACTTGTCGAGTGCAGTATTCAGTTTAACAACCGACTCTTTTAAGTACTGTTTTAATTTCGCATCTTTAGACATATCGTTTACGTAACTTGAAAGTTCCGCAATATTTTTAGCAGTTATATCTATATTACAAAGAGTAGATTTTGTTTTAGGATCTTCCATTAAGACTGATATATTATCCGAAAGTCTTGAGAATGATTTTGTAGCGTCTGAAACGTTTTTAACAAATTCCTCATTACCAGCTATTTTATTTATGTTATCAGTTAAAACTAACAACCTGTCAGAAAGTTGATTTACGTTATCAGAGAGCATTTCAAGCTCTGTTTTGGATAAATCAATTAACTCTTGTGCCTTTACCATTGTTACATTTACATTATCCGTAAGTTCATTAACATTAACAGCTGTTTGTTTTAAATCGGCTATAACATCATCTGACAGAAGCAGTGAAATTCTTTCATTTGTTTCAACCAATGACTCGGCACTTCTGTATTGAAGTGCAAGGAAATCAGCAATTCTCATCGGTTCTATTACGGTATATGGTGAATCTGTTTTTGGATATGGAATTTCAACATCATCTTTTGATATTAATTTTAATTTTTTAACATTATCTTCTTTTACAATTTTACCCGTTATTTGTTCAGGGATTATCAGTCCGGGCAAATCAATAATATATCTTATTTTATAAGCATTTTTAGTTTTAATATTTTCTTTTACCAAAATAGGAAGCAAATTCGTTTCAACGATTTCAATTTTTTTAACCGTTCCGACATCGTAAAGCTTACCGTCTAAACGCATTTCAACTTTATCTTCAGCGTGCAGAATTTGTGTTTTATCCGCTTCCGGGAGATAAATTATTTTTTCTTTAGGCGGAGTAATTTCCAAAAACTGCTCGCCAATAATACCTGATTGTTGTATTGATATTTCAGAAGCTTTAGGAATAACAACATTAGGTTCTGTTATAACAAATTTTACTTCAACATGGCTGTCTTGAAGATTTAATTTAGGCTTAATTTCTTCTACCTGACCGATTCTAACCCCCATCATCTGAACACCCGAACCGGCTCTCATCCCGTTTACATCTTTAAAATTAACGGTTAATCGCTCAGCGCTTGATAAAGCTTTACCTTTTACCCACAATACAGTGAACAGTAATATTATTAGAGCAGATATTGCAAGTATTCCGACTTTAAATGATGATGAGAATTTCATTATATATAATATCCTTTTTTCTAATTTTACAACAAAAATTTAAAAACTAAAAATCCAAAGCTGCAATTTTCATAGGCCCTTCTATTGAAGCTGAAACAAATTGTTTTGTATATGGATTATCTTGTTTTAACAAGTCTTTAGGTGTTCCTCTAAAGACAATATGTCCGTCATACAACATAATAACTCTATCCGAGCATCTTGTAATAGTTGACATTTGGTGCGTTACTACTATTGATGTAGCTTTAGTTTCATCTCTTAAACGCAGAATATAATCTTCGATAACCGTGGAAGCAACAGGGTCAAGTCCTGCCGTAGGTTCATCATAAAGTATAAATTGAGGCTGTGTTACTATTGCACGGGCTAAACTTACCCTCTTTTGCATACCCCCTGACAATTCATGCGGAAATTTATCTTCTATTCCTGAAAGTCCGACTGTATTCAAACTTTTTGCAACAATTTGTTTTAATTGTTCTTTTGTATATTTACCTTTAAATTCCTTCCTTTCTTGAAGTGCAAAAGATATATTATCGAATACATTAAGAGAATCAAATAATGCGGAATACTGAAATACCATTGCAACATCACCCGATTCTATATCTATAACGCCGGAGTCAGGATGTAAAAGCCCGCATAACAGTTTTAATATAGTACTTTTCCCCGACCCTGAGAAACCGACTATTGAAAGAATTTCACCTTGTTCCACAGAAAATGAAATATTATCCAAAACCTTTCTTCCGTCAAATTCTTTTGTTAAATTCTGTACTTTTATAGACATAAAAACCTTCTTTATTAGAAATAAAATGAAACTGCAAATATACCATCAATTATTACTATAGCGACAAATGACCAAACAACTGCTTTTGTTGTAGCAATACCGACCCCCTTAGCACCGCCCTTTGCGTCATATCCGCAGCTTGAACTTATTAAACTTATTGCCCCGCCGAAACAAGCAGATTTAAGAAGCATTATATTAATATCTCTTATATAAAGCCCCTGTCTGACTGATGTAAAATAACATAGCCAGGTTACATCTTTTGCTGCCATCATCGCTGTTAATCCGCCTGCCAATATTCCTAATGTTGAAGATAATACAACAACAAACGGCATCATTATAAATCCGGCAAGCACCCTCGGTAAAAAAAGATATTGAAATGGGGAAACTTTTAATACCTGCATGGCATCTATTTGATCTGTTACTCTCATTGTTGCAAGTTCACTTGCTTGTGATGAACCTATCATTGATATAATAGCAAATCCTGACATTATAACGCCTACTTCTCTAATCATGGTAAGTGCTACCAACAGGCCTATATAGTCCTTTCCTCCCTGCTTTACCATTTCGGGAGATATTTGCATTGAAAGTATTATTGCCGTCATTGATACTATAGATAATGTTATAGGAAGAGAATCCACAGCAAACCTTGATGCTTGTTCCAGCACCTGCCTTCTGTTTATTTGAAGACTTATCAAATATTTCATTACCTGACAAAATCTATATGCAATATTACCGAAAGTTTCAAAAAATTCTTTCAAATGCCCCAGTAATATTTCTGCTATTTGATAAGTCAATGTTTGTTTTAAATAATACTCAAAATTTGCCATAAATTTATTTTACAATAAATCAAATTTTTTAACCATAAACCAAAAATTAAAAATAAGAAATGTTATTCACACAAAAAACATCTAACCTTATGATTATCAGACACAAGCTTTAATTCAGGCTTTTCTTTCTTACATTTTTCCGTAACATAAGGACACCTTGTATGAAATTTACATCCTTCGGGCGGATTTTGAGGAGAAGGCAAATCTCCTTCAAGTATTATTTTTTTACAATTTTTATCATCCGAAATTACGGGTACCGCATCCAACAGAGCTTTTGTGTAAGGATGTTTATGATTATTAAACAGTTCATTCTTTTCCGCTGTCTCGACAATTTCTCCTAAATACATTACCGCTATTCTATCGGATATAAATTTTATAATACTTAAATCATGAGAAATAAAAAGCATGGTCAAGTTTAAATGTTCTTTCAAATCCAGAAGAAGATTTACTATTTGAGCCTGAATACTAATATCAAGAGCGCTGACCGGTTCATCGGCGACTATAAATTCAGGGTTTAATATTATTGCTCTTGCTATAGCTATTCTCTGCCTTTGACCGCCCGAAAATTCATGAGGATACCTTGTAAGTACATCTTCCCGCATTCCGATAAGATTTATTATTTGCCTGATTTTTGGATTTATTATATTATTATCCTTTATCCCGTGAACTAAAAAAGGCTCTTTGAGTATATCATAAACTTTCATTCTCGGATCTAAGCTCATATATGGATTTTGAAATATTAATTGTGCTTTTTTCCTGAATGAATGAAGTTCTTTTTTTGATTTTGTCAGAATATTTTCTCCGTCAAAAATGACTTCGCCTGATGTAGGCTGTATTAATTTAAGTATACAATTACCCAATGTAGATTTACCGCTTCCCGATTCACCTACAAGCCCTAATATTTCATTTTGATAAATATCTAAATCTATATTATTTAATGCATATACATATCCTTTTACATTTCCCATCAGTCCGTCCGTTACAGGATAGTGCATATTCAATTTTCTGACTTCTATTAATTTCCCCATAAATTTTATTATACAATACCTTTTTGCTATTTTAAATAATACATTATTCTATTTTTTTATTTTCTATTTGTTAAATTTATATAATATGTATAATATAAATTAATTTATACTGTAATATGGAGATAAAAATTGAAAAAAAATGTAATTAAAAAATTATTTATTATATTAATAACAATTTTTGTTTTATTAATTTCCTTTGAATTATACTGCCGTTCTATTGTTTATAAAAAATATAAATATATTATTCAAACACAAATAAACGCAAATAAAAATTTTAACGGAAATTTAACATACGAAAAAGTAATATGTCCTTCATATAACGAAAGAAAAGCTAAATTTAAACCGGTAAGTATAGGTAAATATAAAGATAAACCGTCTATTGTGTTATTCGGTTGTTCATTTACGTGGGGCAGTTATCTAAAAGAAAATGAAACTTTTGCTTCCGTTTTATCACAATACACCGGAAGAACAGTCTACAACAGAGGACTTTACGGCACCGGAATTCCATTTATGTATTTTCAATTAAATGATAACAACATAATAAACGAAATAGAAAATCCCCAATATTTTATTTATACGCTTATAGATGATCATTTTCATCGCAGTTTAACATTAAGAAGCTGGGTAAAAGAACCTGTTATTCAATATAAATATAAAATTGTTAATAATAAATTAGTTTTAGTCAAACCTGTTTTTACTTTTTTGTATCCTTTATATTCCGTATTTCTGGTTCAAAATTATATACAAAATTCGGAATATAGCAGATTATTATTTAAAGAACCGGTTATTAAAATGATAGATGAATCTTATGAAATTATAAAAAAGAAATTTCCCAATTCGGAATTAATTATATTGGTTTATCAGGATTATTCCTGGAAGAATAGAAGTTATCCGGCCGTAAAGGATGAAATATTAAAACATTTTGAAAATGAAGGAATTAAAGTAATATATACAAATGATCTGGTTGGAGAATATGAATTGGCGGATAAAAAATATTCAGGGCCGGACGGATTTCATCCTTCTTGTGAAGTGTGGAAATTAATTGTGCCTAAATTAGTACAAGTTTTAAATTTAAAATAATTATCCCCTTGGAGTGGGGAATAAGGGGATTTTTTAAGAATTTACCTCAAAAGGATTTACACTGCCTTCATTATAATGCTTTAATGCTAAAAATGTTTTTTCAATCATGTTTAATACGGTAGTTTCTGTATAAAATGCAGTATGAGGCGTTAATATTACATTAGGAAAACTTTTAAGCATTGAAAGTTCGTCATTATCAATAATGTCGCAAGTTTTATTATAGTAGTATAAACCGTTTTCATTTTCGATAACATCAAGCCCCGCACCTGATATCTTACCGTTTTTTATATTTTTTATTAAAGCATTTGAATCAATCAGAGAGCCTCTTGCCGTATTAATTATGATTACGCCGTCTTTCATCCTGGAAATAGATTTATCGTTTATTATATGATAAGTATCCGAATTTGAAGCTAAATGAAGAGTTATAACATCGCTGTTTGCATATAAAGTATCCAAATCAGTATACTGAGCATATTTTTTTATTTCATCATTTTCATAAATATTATATGCCAAAATTTTACAGCCAAATCCCGATAAATGCTTAACAACCGTTGAACCTATATGACCTGTACCTATTACCCCTATTGTACAATCAGACAAATCAATTCCCATTTTACCTTTGAGTGAATAATCCTGAGCATTTGCTCTTAACATTATTTGATTTATCTTTCTTGTAGTCATAAGCATAAGCATTATTGCATAATTTGCCACGCAATTAGGAGGATAATTAACTGAGGATACTTTCATTCCTTTTGATTTAATATATTTTAAATCTAAATGGTCATAGCCTATACTTCTTGCCAGCACATATTTAACACCAAAATAATGAATTTTATCTATAAATTCATTATTAAAATCACACGGAGTCAAACTTAGTGCATCACAGTCTTTTGCTAAAACTATATTTTCCATATTCGGATATTCATTTGTATATACAAAATCAATTCCGTATTTTTTACTAAATTCATTACATAACGCCAGTTCATCAAACTTTCTTAAAGCAAAAAATGCAATTTTCAATGTTAATCCCTCTCTCTAATATAAATATGTGTCATTGATTTTTATAATTCCTTCATCTGCACTAAATTCAGCCCTTACTCCAACAGGAATTGTTTCTTTTATTTTTTCATGTGTTATTTTAAACCCGTCAGAAACAGGTATTTTTAGTTCATCAGCAAATTCAGAAATAATTTCATCAAACATTTCTTTATTATCAATATTAAGAAATTCACCAAGTGCAATTCCTTTAACCTTTTTTCTGACTTCCGAATTATTAAAAAGATAAGATAACATTCTGTCTATTTTATAAATCGGTTCGTTTAAATCTTCCAGAAATAAAATAACATCTTCATCAGGAATAAAATCAATACAGCATAATGAAGCTAAGTTTCCGCCCGCTAAAGTTCCTTGAGCCGTACCTTTATAATATACTTTTCCGTTCTCGGATTTTATACTTGAGGCTTCTCCTCTTAATGTTTTAAAGAAATTTAACTTGGTATAATCATTAATTTCAGAGCCGAAATCCCCATTTGCCAT
>CANROV010000048.1 GCA_947632315.1 Candidatus Gastranaerophilales bacterium | reverse complement strand
TTACGCTAACTATTGCGGTTAAGCCTTCCCTAACGTTACGGGTGATGACGTCAGAGAAGGCTTAACCGCAATAGTTAGCGTAAAACTTTCCGAACCTCAATTTGAAGGTCAAACAAAAGAAAAACTCGGTAATACGGAAGCTCAAAGTGCCGTTAATGATGTTGTTCGTGAAAAATTTCAGGAATGGCTTGAATTTAATCCAAAATCTGCAAAATTGATAATAGATAAAATACTCCAAGCTCAAAGAGCAAGAGAAGCAGCAAGAAAAGCCAGAGATTTAACAAGAAGAAAATCAGTCCTTGAAAATTCAACACTTCCGGGTAAACTGGCAGACTGCTCTAACAGAGAACCTGAAAAATGTGAATTATATATAGTAGAGGGTGATTCTGCGGGCGGTAGTGCTAAACAGGGCAGAAACAGAATGTTTCAGGCTATTTTGCCTTTGAGAGGTAAAATTCTTAATGTAGAACGTGCCAGATTGGATAAAATATACGGAAATAATGAAATACAATCATTAATTCAGGCAATAGGAATTAACATAAGCAAAAATGAAGAAGATGTTAATATTGAAAAATTACGTTATCATAAAATAATATTTATGACGGATGCTGATGTTGACGGCGCCCATATCAGAACTTTATTGTTAACATTCTTCTTTAGATATGCAAAACCGTTGATTGATAACGGGTATGTATATATAGCTCAGCCTCCGTTGTATAAGCTTACAATAGGTAAGACTTCCGAGTATCTTTATGATGATAGAGCTTTAGATAAAACTCTCAGAGAAAGAGGTACAATCGGGCTTACTTTATGTGATAAATCTAAAGATAAGGTTATTGCCAATACTGAATTGGTTACTTTAATAGGAAATATGTCAGGATATTATAATTCATTTAACAGTCCTATAATAAACGCAGTTCCTTCTGTTGTAATAAGAGGACTTGTTAGAGCGGAAATAACTCCGGAAGATTTTGATAATCCTTCAAAAATGGAAGAAATTACTGCATATCTCCAGCACTACGTAAAAGACCACGCCGAAAATTACGGCATTATTGAAGCTAAAGATTATAGTGTATCTTTAAAACACAATGAAGAAACGGGTAAATATTCCATAAAAGTTGATTTGGGTGAAGATATTGATCCTGTTTCAGTTACACAAAATCTCATAAAATCATCCGAATATAACAGGATAAAATCTACATATCCTTTGATAAGAAATTTCTTGTTTGAGGAAGAAAAATCATTAAATTTAAATACCGGAACCGAAGATTTAAATATAACTTCATTTACTGAATTACAAAGGATAATAGAAGAACGAGGCAAAAAAGGCGTTGGAATCCAGAGATTTAAAGGACTTGGTGAAATGATGCCTCAACAATTATGGGAAACAACAATGGATCCTGCAAACAGAACTTTGTTAAAAGTTAATATAGAGGATGCTATGCTTGCCGATCAATTGTTTGATATTCTTATGGGGGATAACGTAGAACCAAGAAGAGATTTTATTGAACAAAATGCTGTATATGCTACCAATATAGATACATAATTATTATAATGAACGCTACAAGGGAGGTTTTACCCCTCCCCTTGTCAGTTCACAAATACAATTACAATTACAATTAAAAGGTGCTTAATTGATTATTTTTAAAATTTACAATAACTATGAGGGAAGATTGTGAATTTAATTATCAAAATACTTAAACTTAAGATTACAAAAGTTATTTTTGCTATTCTTATGATTGCATTTATAGCTTCGTTGTATTTCTGTAAAGATTGGTATTTTGTCCAGTATCATAAATGTATCGGGTTTTATTATGTAAATAAAGGTGATAAAGCATTTAAAGAAAGAAAATATCAAAAAGCAATTGATTATTATAAAACCGCATTAAAGTTATATCCGGCACATGCAAGGGCAAGCTGTAATCTGGGAAATATATATGTCAGTTTTGAAAATTATTATGAAGCGGTTAATGCCTATGAAAATGCGCTTAAGTACAGCCCTAATTTTATGGTTTGCAGAATGGATTTAGGTATTATTTTGGCTGAAAAAATGGCTGATTATGATAAAGCTATTCAGGAATACGGCAGAGTAGTTAATTCAAATCCTTTTGTAATAAATATTCCGTTCGTTTTTAATAATAAAAAAACAGCCAAAATTAACAAGGGACTTGCTTATTATAATATGGGGCTTGCTTATAGAGGTAAAGCTGTTTATATGGGTGATAAATCGATTGCTTCCGTAAAATATTTAAAAAAAGCTAAAGAATCATACATTAAAGCTCAGCAATACTTAAAAGATGATTTTGATAATACGTATAATTTGGCTTTAACTAATCATTTATTGGGTGATTATAATTCGGCTGCAAAAGAGTATTGCAGGGCAATAAATATTAATCCTGAAGACTTTAATGCTCATTATAACTTTGCTCTGCTTTTAAGAACTATGAATTTAAATCAAGAGGCGCTTACCGAGCTGGAAAAAACTATAATGCTGTTAAGTTTGTCAAACGGCATGGTGTTGGAAAATCAAAATACTGATGATAAACTCAGTTTTATTGATAAATTTTTTAAAGGAAAAAATGATAAAACTACAGAAAATACTAATACAGCTAATTATTCAGGGATAGATAATGAAAAAAGTAAATATGTGTTAGGATTAATAGGAGAATTAAAAAGAAGAATAATTGCCGAAGGAAAGGGTAAAATTCTTTTGGAAAGAACTGATTTGACTTCTTTATCTCCGTCTGATATTAAATATACAAATGGTAAAGTTGTATTTGAAAAACAGAAGAAAGAAAACTTTAAGAATTTGCTAAAATGTACGTATGAAAAACAGTTTGAAGAGCTAGATTATGATTAATAATACAGAGAAATATTTAGAATTTTTAAATGAATTATCCGAGATACTATTCAAAAAATTATCTCCGTTTAATACGATTTTATCAGTGAAAAAATTGTATAAGTCATATTTGGATATTGAAAAATCGGAATTTATTATATGGGATAACGATAATTTTACTCTGGATGAAATTACGGAGAAACGAAATATTAACAATAAACCGTCTGTTACTGCACAGTTGTATGGTAATTTTATTTTATCATCGGGGAATAACTTTCTGTTTAATGATGAAGAATATTCTTGTAATTTAAAAGATAATGAATTGGTATATATAAAAGAGAATATTCTTGAGGAAAATAACATAATATATCCTGTAGTTGCGAATGGTGAAGTTTTGGGGCTGATTAATTTAAAATCATCAAAACAAGAATTTTCAAAAGAATATTTTTCGGTATTAAATACAGCTTCAAAACTGGTATCGGGTGCAATAATAAATTATACTTTAAACGAACAAATGGAGATTAGTTTAAATTTCTATAAAGCGATGAAGGATATTGCGAAAATAATAGAAAGCCAATATGAATTATCATATATAATTCCGTTAATAGGTGAAATGATAGACAGATTTATGGCTTCACATTTAATATATATATTTGTATATAAAGAAAATGAATATCATCTGGTATGGCCTAATGCATGTAAAGATGAAAAAATAAATAGTATTTTGAACAAGCTTGATGAACAAACGGAATATGTACTTTCGGACGATTCAAAGATAGCGGCATTCCCTATAATTAATGATGAAGGAATAGTAGGGGCAATAGCCGCATATAGTAATATAGATAAATTAACGAAGAAAGAAATTGATTATTTAATACAGTTAACAAGGCAATCAGGCTTAACAATACAAAGGGCAAATATGTATGCGGAAGTATTGAAGTATGCAACAATGGATGCTCTAACGGGATTAAATAACAGACGTCAATTTGAAACACGATTAAAACAGGAAGTATCAAACAGCAAAAGAAATAATATTCCGATGTGTTGTATAATGCTGGACGTAGATTATTTTAAGAAAGTAAATGATACATACGGACATTCGGCAGGTGATTGTGTTTTAAAAAGTGTATCAAACGTAATTCAAAAAGAGATAAGAGAATATGATATAGCCTGCAGATGGGGCGGAGAGGAATTTTTTATAATATTGCCTCAAACGACAATAAAAGAAGCTGCATTAGTCGGACAAAGATTAAGGAAAGTAATTGAAGATTCCAAAATGGATATCAGAGAAGCTAAAGTTGCAGGAGTGCCGCATTTACAAATTACAATCAGTGTAGGGGTATGTGAATATAATAAAGAAATGGACTCTGACGAGGTTGTGCAAAAAGCGGATCAAGCATTATATGAAGCAAAAAGAACGGGCAGGAACAGAGTTATTGTTTCCGGTTGGAACTAATTTATGCTTATGATATGATTTTAACAAGATAGTTTTTAAGAATAGTTATGAAATACTTAAAATATATAATTGCTTTTTTTATAATAATAATTCCATCGGTAGTAATGGTGTTAATATATAATGACAAAATATCTCAAGATTCACCTAAATATTACAAAAGAGGGGTAGAATTATATAATGAAGGGAATTATGTGCAGGCATATTCTAACTTTATAAAAATAAAAAGGATAAGTCCATTATATTTGACAGCATTATATAAACAAGCAAAAAGCGCACAAAAAGCAGGAAATTATGCAACTGCAGTATATAAATATAAACTTTATTTGGATAAATCTCCTTCTTCTTTATTTACTGAATCCGCAAAATTTAATTTAGCTAAATGTTATTTCTATTTAAAAGATTATGAATCAGCTAAAAATGAATTTGTCAATATAAAAGATAAAGATATTAATGATGGTGCTGAAAATTATTATTTGGGAATAATAGAGAAAAAAACAGATAAAAATAAATCTGCCGAATATTTTTTAAATTATCTTAAGTCTGAATCTAAAGCAGAAAAGGTAAACGAATTATTGGCAGCCGAAGAACTTACTTCTTTAACTGATGTACTTAAAGAAAAAGATATAGAATTAATAGGAAAGATATTTTATAAAAATAAAAAATACAAGCAGGCGTTAGAATATTTTTCTAAACTGCCTATATCGGAAAATTGGGATTATTTGGTATTATCAAACCATTATGCGGGAAATAAAGTTATAGCCAAAAAACTTATTGAAAGCGGACTAAAGTATTATTCTTATAAAACAGATGAGAATAATCTTCATAAAATTTATGATATTTATACCTCTTATATGAAGGGAACAAAGTTAAAAAACTTACAGCAAATGCTCAAGATTATTCAAACCGGAAATTATAAGGGCGAAGATTATATATTATATAAAATAGCGCAATTACAGCCAATGGAAAAAGCGCTTCAGGAATATAATATTATTCAATCGAAATATCCCGAATCAAAATATGCG
Source organism: Candidatus Gastranaerophilales bacterium (assembly GCA_947632315.1). GTDB lineage: Bacteria > Cyanobacteriota > Vampirovibrionia > Gastranaerophilales > Gastranaerophilaceae > Avigastranaerophilus. Next base: position 6,815 of record CANROV010000048.1, on the reverse strand, counting down.
CCTGAATCTTTATGGAATGTCTTTTGGGCTTTATACAATAAAAAAGATTATGTTAATGCAGAGGTTTTAGCTAAAAAACATATTAATCAATATAAAACGGCAGAATCTGCTCCAAGAATGTTATTTTGGCTTGCTAAATGCCAGATAAAGCTGAATAAAAATTCCGAAGCACATAATAATTTTAACAAGCTGGTTTCTAAATACAATGATAATTATTACGGCTTAAGAGCTGAGTCTATAATAAACAAAAAAAATAATTTTTGGATTACGGATATAAAGAATAAAATACCTAATAAAAATGAGGATATTGATTTTCCTATAACGTTATCTGATTTAAATATAAAAGATTTAAAATTAATAAATAATTTATTTGAACTGGGTGATTATGAAATATGGTTAGATGCTAAATTCAGCAATAATATTGTTGAAAGCTGGTTTGAGAAAAGAAAAAATAAAAAGTCCCATTCAATAGTACTGGCAAGAGATGCTATAAATGATATGGATGTTAAACCTCCTTATATTAGTGCTGCATATAAATTAGCTTATCCAAGATATTGGGTGGATGAAATAAATATCGCAGGACAAAAATTAGGATTGGATCCTTATTTAATTTTATCTTTGATAAGGGAAGAGAGTTATTTTAATGCAGAAGCTGTTTCAAAATCTAACGCTATAGGCTTAATGCAGTTAATGCCAGCTACGGCAAATTATATGGTGTCAAAACTTTCGCTTGATTTCCCTAAATTAGACGAATTAAAAAAGCCCAGAACTAATATGTATATCGGGTGTAATTATTTAAAATATTTAAAAGATAAATTTAATAATGATTTATATGTTATTGCTGCATATAACGGAGGAGAAGGCTCTGTTAGCAAATGGCTGAAAAAATATAATACATCTGACAGCGATGAATTTATTGAAAACATTCCTTTTGACGAAACAAGAAATTATGTAAAAAAGGTATTTAGAACTTATCACATTTACAAAAAAATATATGAGTAATAATATATTTAAATTTCAATTGATTTTAATTGACAATAAGTTTTAAAAGCACTTCTTTCTCTTGACGCTTTATCGATTAACTTTTTGTTATTAATTTCTTTAGCTATCTGCAGTGCTTTTTCGCACATATTGATTGTTAATTGTATATGTACTTCTTCATAAGTTTGATTCGTTTTTATATAAGCCTGCATATATCTTGCATAATTTATATAAAGTTCAGAAAGAAGATATTTAAGTTTATTTTGTTTTGCCAGAATAATAGCTTTTTCAAGATACATTTTTACGGCGGTAAAATCTCCTTTTATCAGGTAAATATCTGCAAGTAATTTTTGGAATGTAATAATAAAATAGAAATTATTTATTTTAGAACTTTGAGCTATTTCCAGAGATTTTTCTGCGGTGCTTAAGGCTTTTTCGATATCACCTGTATCTATATTTAATTGAACTATAAGCGCCCAAGATAACATAGCGCCTATTGCCACTTTTTCTTTTGCAAAATATGTTATTTCTTCATTATATATATTAAGTGCTTTTTTTATATTGCCTTCTGATTTTATTATATATCCGAGAATTAATTTGATTATATTTTTAATAAAGTATTCGTTTATATTATTTGTAAAAGCAGCAAGTTCAAATAAATCAGCTTTTAAATCAGGGTCTTTTTCTTCTGATAATCTGTTTATTATTTTTACCAGATTCCATTCCGCTAAAAGATTTGGTTCCAGTTGTTTTTGTGTATATCTGCCTGTAATTTTATTCAATATCAAATTTGAATTTTTTGTATATCCGTTTAATGAATTGGCGAAAGCTTCTATAATATCTGTTTGGGTATTATAATATTCACTTTTGTATTTGTTTTTTTCTATAAATTGTCTTATTCTATTTATTTGATTAAACACTTCAATATTACCCTGCAGAGCATATGCTTTTGCAAGAATAGATGTTGAAAGCATCCAAGCATCGGTAAGTATATTTTTATATCTGTTATCATTAATATCAGATGAAAGTTCTTTTGCCACTTCGGGCAGAATTTCTTCTTCAATAATATTTATCAGTTGTTCACTGTTTCCTATGTTAAATAATGCTTTTAGTTTTCTTGTTTTTAAAAGTGCAATATCTATTTGAGGTATTTTGTCCAAGTTCAGATTTGCAATTATTGAATCTATTATTTCAACTACTCCAAAATAGTTCCCGGTCAGATAACAGCTTTGTATAAAATACCCTGAAATATCTATAATTTTATTTATATTCCCTTTTTTTAATTCTGAATCCAGTACATTAGATAAATATGTAACTGATTCTTTCGGTGATTTTTCATATAGTAATTTACCGATTTGTTCATATATTTGAGTGCGAATTTCTTCGGAATTTTCAAATGATTGTTCTTCAAGCAATTTTAAACATTGTTTTTTTGCAACAACAAATAAATTTGTATCTCCTATTCCTGCTGAAAGTTCGGATGTTCTGTCCCAGATTAGAAAAGCTTCATTTTTACTTATTATATCCGTACAAGAAATTAATTTTTGTATATTGCTTGATAATACCAGTTTATTTAAAATATTATATAATCTTTGAGCATTTTCCCGGTATAATAAATCGTTTTGTGCTTCTTTATATATTATTTTCCAAAGACTAAGACTTTTAAATTCACAATTAAAGTTATCTGTCCGGAATATATATAAAGATTGGGCAAGTAATTTTAAAGCTTCGTTTGCTTTCTTTTCGGATATTGATAATGCTGTTATGAGAATACTTTCAGCGAATCTAAATCCTGTTATTGCTGACATGAATAAAATATTTTTATAATTTGGACTAAGTGTATTTATTCTTAATTTTATTAATTCTTCAAAGGTGTCAGGTAAAGTTTCGGGCTTATTTTCTTCTCGTATTATTATTGAATTATTTTCTACAGACAGATAATTAATATCGAATAACAAAGCTAATTCCTGTTCAAATCTAAGTGCATTTCCGTTAGATTTTTCCAGAATATCATTTAATATAGTATCAGGAAGTATTTCTGTCGGATTTAACCCTGTAGTATTTAAAATAACATCAATTAATTCTTCTTTTGAAAATTTATTAATAAAAATAGTTTCAAATATTCCTTCATCTAATAAGGATATGTCAAAATAGCTTTGTATTGATTTATCTTCTTCATATGAAGCAAGCAGTTTTAAACGGTTATTAAATGAATTTTTCTTTAATAAATAAGTTATAAAATCGTATGAAGCTCCGTCAAGCAATTCAAAATTATCTATTGTAATGAGAATATTGGAATTAACCAGGAATGATTTTATTACTTTTTCCAATACTAAAAAAATTTCTTGTTTATTAAAAAGTATATTTTCAAATGTATCTGTGACGGAAGGATAAAATATATTTAAAAATATATTAAGTTCATTATTATCCAAGAAGTTAAAAATTTGTGAAAATTTACTTTTTTTGAAATCTCTTAAAAACGTATGAATATTGTTAATATATGGCGGGAATCCCATTAATTGAAGAAATGCATCTTGAAAGAATCCGAAACCTGTAATTTGGGATAATGGATTACAGCTTCCTTTTAAACAAATGTAATTATCATTGGACAGGGTATCTGTTATTTGATTTATAACTGCTGTTTTTCCGCATCCTTCAGGGCCGTTTACCGCTATTATACTTTTTTCGGTAGAATTTTTTATTCTGTTTAATACTTTATTTACAATCTCTTCCTGAATTTTATATTGTTTTATATTTGCTTGTCTGTTGTTTATTTCAGTTTGGGAATTATTATATATTCCTTGTTTTTCGGGTTCATCTTCCTGATATTCTTCAATTGGTTCAATTTCAATATTTTCATCAAGTGTTTCTTCAACATCGATAAATTTTTCTATTGAATCATTATTGTTTTTAAGCTCTTTATTTTGATAATGGGAAACTTCTTTATGTTCTTTTGTTTGATTTTTTTCTTTTTGAGCCGGTTTGTCAGGCCTTTTTATTTTTTTAGATTCCTGTGTAACTTCTGTTTTTTTTCTTAATTCCGGTTTTGTTTTTACGGGTTTCCTTTGTTCTGTTTTAACTTCTGTTATTTCAGTTGATTCTGTTTTTGCTTTAACAGGTTTCTTTTGTTCTGTTATAATTTCTGTTATTTCAGTTGATTCTGTTTTTGCTTTAACAGGTTTCTTTTGTTCTTTTATAATTTCTGTTGTTTCAATTGATTCTGTTTTTGCTTTAACAGGTTTCTTTTGTTCTGTTATAATTTCTGTTATTTCAGTTGATTCTGCTATTGCTTTAGCAGGCTTCTTTTGTTCTGTTATAATTTCTGTTGTTTCAATTGATTCTGCTTTTTCTTTTACATTTTCCTCAGTTTCTGTTTCAATTTGGGGTAATTCTTCTTTTGTTTCTTGTTCTTCTTGTCCTTCATAAATTGTCGGTTCATTATTCCCTAAATTTTCAATATCCAAGTTTTCATTGATATATGTATTATCAATAAAATCGGAAATTACAGTCGGGTCAGTTGTAAAGTTTGGCTCAATTATAGTATTAGGCTCCGTAATATATGGAAAATCTTCATCTTCTTCAACAATTTCAATAGTATTTGCTTTTTTTTCTTCTTCTTTTCCTTCTTCTTTCTCTTGTTCTTGTTCCGCTTCTTCATTTATTGGATTAATATCCTGTTCAACATTTTGAACTTGTAAATTTGTATCAGAAGTATTTTTTGCAACATTAATTTCTGACATATATTCAATAGAAGCGAGATTAATATTTTCATTAAAAGTATTAGGAAATTCCAAGCTTAAAGGATTGACTATTTTTTGAGAATTTTCCTTTGAAGAATATATATTTAACGGGGTATTACATTTACGGCATGTATCGGCAGAATATATATTAGAAGCACCGCATTCAGGGCAGATTTTTATAAGCTCATAACCGCAAGTTTTACATCTTTTTGTTCCGAATGGATTTAAAGTTTTACATTCGGGACATTTCATATTTACTTTAATGCCGCAATTACGACACCTTATTGAATTATCAGGTATTTCAGCTCCACATTTACGGCAAATCATAGTAAAACCTAACTTTTGCCGCCTTCTAAGAAGTTGCTGATTAATTTAGAAAGTTGTAATAATCTTTTACTTATTTCGCTCTGAGATAAATTTAATTCTTTTGCGATTTCGCTTTGTTTCATTCCGTTTATGTATCTTGCCATGAAAATTTGTAAATATTCCTGATTAGGTACTTCTTTATGAATTATGCATACTGCGTCAGCAATACGTTCAAGGCAGTCTTTTGTAATTAATATTTCTTCGGTACTTTCCTTAGGATCAGGGAAATCCAAAACAAATTCAGAACCTGCAATTTGAGGCTTAGTAATAGGTTCTTGGGCGAAGTCGGGAACTTTTATTTCTTTAGTCGGAATATATCCTTCTTTTGTTCTTCTTATTCGTCCAGAATCTTTTAAAACGCTTATTATAGATGTATTTACGACTTTTGATACATAACTTTCAATTCTTTGAACATTAGATGAAGAATTAAAAATCATGTATGATTTTTGAAAAGCTTCACTACAAAAATCTTCAAGTAAATCTTCATTCCCCTGAAAATTTTTGTTTGATTTAACAAACTTTTCTATTAAAGATCTCTGTTCTTTTTCTAAAAGCACAAACCTTATTCTCTACTCTCAAATAACCATACAATATCATATCACAAATTAAAATTTTATTACTACCTGTAAGAAATATTTATCGGATTTTTGGTCGCTATTATTGAGAATAACTGATTTTTCGGTTTCCAGAGTTTCATTAATACTTCGTAACACAATATCATCAATTTGTTTTGAACCGCTTGATGTTGATATTAAGCTCCGTATTAAATTGCCGTTATTATCTATAGCTAATTTTACTCCTACAGAATTATTTGAAGGTATTTCCGTGGCATTTAATATATTATTTCTTATATTTAGTTTTAAGGTATTATCTAATTTTTGTAAGTATGCTTTGAATGCATTGTCCGTGAATAAATTCGGAGCGCACATCCAATTTATTCCGTTTAAAGTTACTGCATTAGGAGTTGTAGAGAATGCTTGTGTCATTATATTATTTACATTCCCCGGATTTTGCTGTTCCGCTTGTTCCTGTTGTATTGGCGGTAATAAATTTTCTTCTGTAAGCGGCTGCTGATTTGGAATGTCGGTTTGCGGATTTTGATTGTCTACTACCGTAATACCTCCTGAGCCTTCTTCCGTTTTTGGTATTTCTTCATTATTTTCAGTATTGATATTCGGAACTGCAGGTATTTCTATACCGCCTTCTTCTTCTGCTATTTCGGGAGCATTATTTTGAACTTCTTCTATTTGCGGAGTATTTTCTGCTATTTGATTATTTGAAGAACTGCTCTTTAATACGAAAATAGCTGCAGCTGCTCCGCATATTATTATTAAAATCGCCAGTATCAGTATTAGTTTTTTTATTCCGCCTTTTGGTTTTACTTCATCGTCGGTTTCATATTCTTCATCATATTCATAATTTTCGTCCGAATTTTCATCATAATTTTCATCATTATCACTTATTTCGCTTAATTCGGGTGAATCTTCCCTTGACTCTTGTGTATCGTCATATTTTTCAAAGTCACCTGTGTTTTCGCTATCCTCTGTATTGTCGTCTGTATATTCTCTATCTTCTCTATCTTCTGTATCTCCTGTATCTTCCGCATATTCAATATCATCATTCGGCTCATTATTATATGAATTAAGATTTGTTTGCTCAATCATCTCTTTTTCTATCATTGTTTCAGCTATATTTACGGGCTGACTGTTTATTATCTTCGGCTCATAT
>CANROV010000047.1 GCA_947632315.1 Candidatus Gastranaerophilales bacterium | reverse complement strand
AAACAATAAAAGGCGGAAGACAAGCTGTTACGGAAGGTGAATTAAGACAAAAATGCAGAGAATATGCAAAAAACAGCTTAAAAGGACAAGAAGCTGCATTTAAAAGATTAGGAGTTCTGGGAAATTGGGAAAATCCGTATCTAACTATAGCCCCTGAATACGAAGCTGAACAAGTTAGAGTTTTTGGTGAAATGTATAAAAAAGGCTACATTGAAAAAGGCTTAAAACCTGTATATTGGTGTGCTTCTTGTGAAACAGCTTTAGCTGAAGCGGAAGTTGAATATGCTGACCACACTTCAACCAGTATTTATGTTCGCTTTAAATTTCATGAAGCAGACAAAAATAAAGTATATAACCTGATTAACACAAAAACAAATGACAGTTTATTCGTTGTAATTTGGACAACAACTCCATGGACAATTCCTTCAAATTTGGCGGTTTGTCTAAATGCAAGATTTGAATATACGCTATTTTCATACAAAAATGATAATTATATAGTTGCAACCGAGCTTCTAAAAGCATTTTTGAATGATGTAAACTGGGAAGAAACCGAAATAAAAGTTTTAGGCACGTTAAAAGGTGCTGAACTTGAAAATATGAAGGTATTTCATCCTTTATATGCAAGAGAAAGCCAACTTATATTAGGCGACCACGTTACTTTAGACGCAGGTACAGGATGTGTACACACAGCTCCGGGACATGGTTTAGAAGACTGGGAAGTATGTCAAAAGTATTCAATACCAACCTTCTCCCCGTTAGACTCAAAAGGTATGTGGCAAAAATCAGACATGTTTGATGATACTGATTTAATCGGAGTTCCTTATTATAAAGGTAATGAAATAGTTATACAAAAACTTGAAGCTAAAAATGCCCTGCTTGCTAAAGCGGATATTAATCACAGTTATCCGCATTGTTGGAGATGTAAAAATCCTGTTATCTATAGAGCTACTCCTCAATGGTTTGTTAAAGTAGATAAATTCAGAGATAAAGCTATGGAAGCCATAAAAAACGTTAAATGGATTCCTGCAAGCGGTGAAAGCAGAATAGGCAACATGGTATCAGGCAGAACCGATTGGTGTATATCACGTCAAAGAGCGTGGGGTGTTCCTATTCCTGTATTCTACTGCGAAGATTGCGGTGAAGTTATCTGTACTGATGAAACTATTGAAAATATAGCAAAAATCTTTAGTAAAGAAAGCTCTGATGCGTGGGTCAAATATAGCGCCGAAGAATTGCTTCCCCAAGGGTTTAAATGTCCAAAATGCGGAAAAACACATTTTAGAAAAGAAAAAGATATAATGGATGTTTGGTTTGACTCCGGAGTATCTTGGAAAGCTGTAGTTGAAAATCGTTCCGAAGAACTCGGCCATACTCCGGTTGATATGTATTTAGAAGGTTCAGATCAACATAGAGGATGGTTCCAATCATCATTACTAACCTGCGTAGCTACAACCGACCACGCTCCATATAAACAAGTACTTACACATGGTTTTGTTTTCGGCGAGGACGGAAGAAAAATGTCTAAATCATTAGGTAATTATATTCGCCCCGATGACATTATAAAAAATTACGGAGCCGACATTTTAAGACTTTGGGCAGCGTCAATTGACTACAGAAATGATGTTAAAATAGGTGATAATATCATAAAACAACTTACGGAAATCTTTAAAAAGACAAGAAATACAGCAAGATTTTTACTTGGAAACTTGTTTGATTTTGATCCTAAAACAGATTATGTAAAATATGAAGAATTAAAAGATATAGATAAATTTGCTCTGCATAAATTAAATATTTTAATTAAAAATGTAACAGAAGCGTTTGAAGAATATGAATTTTATCGTTATTTTCAGTATCTTCAAAACTTTGCAGCTGTTGACTTGAGTTCATTCTACTTAGATATTGTTAAAGACAGACTATATACAAGCGGAAAAAAATCACTTTCAAGAAGGGCTTGTCAAACTGTTTTATATGAGATATCTCAAGCACTGACAAGAATATTAGTTCCCGTAATGCCTCATCAGGCTGAAGATATATGGCAAAATACACCTGAAAATCAAAGAAACGGACTGGAAAGTATTTTGCTTTCCGACTGGCCGAAAGTTCATAATCAATGGGATAACACTAAACTTGAAGAAGAATTTACACAAATACTAAAACTGAGAGAAATTGTTACAAAAGCAATTGAACCGTTAAGAGCCGATAAAAAAATAGGGAGTTCACTGGAAACTGCCGTTTATATTATTTCAAACGATTCGGAACGGCTAAAGAAATACGAAAAGGAACTTTGTAATATATTTATTACATCTCAAGCATTTGTTGTAAACGAAAAACCATTAGATATTCTAAATGAATACAACGAAGAAGGTTATAGTGTTTATGTAACACGAGCTTTAGGCGAGAAATGCGAAAGGTGCTGGAAATATAGAGAACTTGGTCATCATGCCGGCCACGAAACAATATGTGATGAATGTTTTGAAGCCATTTCCGAGTAAACAATAAAGTATAATTCTTAAAATAAGAACCGTTTTTACGGTTCTTATTTTAAGTTATATCTAAATAACGGCTTAACATTGTCAACCATACAGAGGTCAACTTTTTTAGCATCATCCGAAGGCGGACATAACGTTGAAAATTTCTTACCCTCACAATAATTAGGATAAGAAGGAGTACTATATCCTAACGAAGCGCAATAAGCTTCTCGGTATGAATATAAATATTTCGGCTCAGTTGAATCCGAATTAGGATTTGGAATAGATGTTATACCGAAATTACATATGTTAACACTGTTTGGATTATTATTAACATTTTGATTATAATCCACCCCCGCTTCAGTATGGTATTGCATACTTAATATTTTAATTTTTTGACATTCCATCGGAACATTTGCGGTCATTACTTTATCAGGTTCTAATCTTGAAGGATCATCACCAAAATAATAACCTTTTATTTTGGAATTAATATACTGAACCATTTTAATGTTATCCTTTTTCTTAGAAACGACTAAATTATCAGCAGCAACGCCCAAAGGATATACATCACCATTATCAAGTATTAAAAAAGTGATAATATCAGGAACCTGTTTTAAACTGACAGCAGCAGAATTCGGGCCTCTTTTACCGTTAAGATCAACAGCCAAAAGTCTATATCCATAATCACTTGACACACTTGTATCACCTGAAACATGCTGTGATAAATAGTATCTAAAACCGTTAGTCGTCTTAAAAGTAGGATTATTTGGAACCAAATCACTGATAGAAGGTTCGCCTGAACCGCCCTTATTAACGTTAAATAACTTCTCACAATTAATTTTACCTGTAGTATTAGCAGCTTCAGCCATAACACGGCAAATATGGTTATTAGAACCGCCTGACGCCAAGCTGTTACAAGGGGTTACTACCGTTGTAGTATCAGGATAATCATCTGGTTTAATTACATTTTTATAAACATTAATAACTTTATCTCCTGAAGAACCGGTAGAAACTAAAGTTTTTGTAATATAGCAGGGAACGGTTGTGTGTATAATGTTCCCGGATTCATCTTTATAAGGTTTTATTCCGATTTCATTACCGACAGAAACACTGGCAGCCAATGCCTGTACTGTATTAAAAGCAAAATAACCAAGTGCCGCATAAGATGTTTTTACAATCTTTATTGTTTGTACCGAAAGTGCCATAATGATACCTATTATCATTATACAAATCAATACTTCCGACAATGTAAAACCTTTTTTAATTTTTATCATTTGTTAGTTTCCTTAATTTTTCAATACAATCATTATATGTATTTACTTCTATTATATCATTTTTTCTTATTTTATCCTTTGAAATATCAAGTATTGTTTTATTTTCTTTTATTGCAAATACGGGGATTTTATTTTTAATTGCGTCAAATACTATGGAAGAACCAAGAGAATTATACGGCATAATTAATGCTGAAATATCTTTTATACTTATATATTGTTCCACTTTATCAAAAGAATATAACGGTGCATTATTTAACGCAAGCAATAAACAAGGCAGAAAAGTAGGAGTAATATATTCCGCACTGCACTTAGGATTTACCAATTCTTTTGTTATAACAATATCTTCAAAAGCAGGCGAATGAACGGCAGGCACCTTTAACTCTTTTGTAATATAGTGTGAAATAATAGCTTCGACACCGCCTACAATATCAACACCAACTCCATCTTTGTAGTTATCATCAGGCGGTTCTTCAAATTTACAAACAACCGCCAAAACATTTGCACCTCTTTCAATAAGTTTTTTACCTGCCTCCAAAAGAGTTTTATTATTTAATACACTCCCTTGCGAATCGCCGGAATTTGAGTTATAAAATTTAACTCCGACATTTTCTTTTGTTATCTCATAACCTATAATATCAATACCATATACGGTTTTAACGGCATTCAAAGTATTAATATGTACATTTAAAATACCATTTGAGATTTCTTTATCAAATATGATACCGATTTTATTATTTTCAGAAGGGATTAAGCCTAATTGATTTTTAAATAATTGAGAAATAGCCCAGCCTTCAGAATAAAGCATATTATCAGAGATACCTGAAAAACAAGCGGCATTGACAACATTAGGATTTACAATAACATTAAATTCTTTGGCAAATTTTTTTGCAGTAAAAGAAGCGTCGCCGGCAAAACCGCCGATTGAAGCCCCTACCCCGGTAGGAACTATTAAAGCAACAACCGGTTTTGTTTTATCATAACTCAACATATTCATTAGCCTTTAACGGAAGACATTTTTGCCCCTGTTCTTCAATCAAGTCTTTAAATTTTTGTATATCAACTTTAATATTAGGGAAAGTATTATAATGCATAGGAATAATTTCCATAGAGAACAACATTTTTGCCGCAAGAGCTGCATCATAAATATCCATTGTATAATATCCGCCAACAGGCAATAGAGCATAATAAGGATTATATTTTTCACCGATAATTGAAAATTCACTCATCAAAGCAGTATCGCCTGCGTGATAGATTGTAGTACCCTCTATATCCAACAACAAACTGGAAGCCAAACCGCCATAAGGCAAATCAGGATTTGAGCTTGAATGAATTGCCGGTAAAAATTTAACACTTCCCCAATTAAATTTTAGTGTACCGCCAATATTAACGCCTATAGCTTTTGCTCCTTTTTCAATGCAGTAATTTGCCAATTCAAAGACTGTTATAATTTGAGCGCCCGTAGCTTTAGATATAGCTATTGCATCGCCTAAATGATCAAGATGAGCGTGAGTAACCAAAATATGAGTAATTCTTTTCTTTTTAAAATCAAAATTAGCTGCGGGATTTCCCGTAATAAAAGGATCAATTAAAATTCCGTCCCAATCTTTTTCAATATAAAAAGCACTATGCCCTATATATGTTAATCTTCTCATATTTACTATTTACCCCCATACTAAATTATATTTTGATTTTACCAAATTTAGATAATTAGGGAAATACTATAAATAATGTTTATTCACATAAAAATTTTTTTAATGTATGTATTATTCCTTTTAAATTTGTAGAATTAGGGATTAGGGCATCTTGGTGATACGGAATGTACGAATTAACAATATTTTCAGGTAAAGGTTCACCCTTTTGCAGAGTAAACATAATATATTCAATATATTCATCCTGCTGTTGTTTATATAAAATATCTTTTCTTCTGATATCCTCATCAGCTTCAAGATGACACAATGCATGCCAGGCAGCAATAATAGTTTTATCTTCGGAATCTTTTGGAAAATCAGCTAAAGCACTTTGTATACTTCGTTTCTTGGTTAAAACTTCATTATAGAGTTTACCTGCTTGTTTTCGCAAGGAAGAATAATCTATGCTTTTATGACTGTGCATTGTTTTTCCAAAGCCCGCATTAGAGAACGAATATCATTATTAAAGAACTGACCTGCAAGTCTGTTTATAGCGCTGGCAGCCATTTTTTCTCTTGATTCAACAGACTTATAACAGAATTTTTTTCCTATTTTTTGTCGTTTTAAAAGATTCTTTTCGGTTAATCTGTCCATTACTGTTTTGACTGTTGTATAAGCTCTTATATTTCCCGTTTTATTAATTTCATTCAGAACTTCATTAACTGATATATTTTTATTATTAATACCATTTTCTTCCATAGTCCAAACAGCATTTAAAATTTCATTTTCTAAAGTTCCGTGTGTAAAAGCCATGAATCCATCCTTTTTATTTTAATTTTATAATAACGTAATCAGCATATATAATTTTGTATTCAGTTTCTGACGATTAATAGCTGATAATATATATTTCAAACAATGTATTACTACTATTATAGCATTTGTTTAAAAAAAAAACACTATAATATAACATAATATTAATTATAATAAAATTTAATCAATTAAATCAACAGTTTTTTGACATAAAGCGGATACAAATTCAGAAACGGATATTTTTTTGCCTTTTGCTGTTTTAGAAGCACTCGATAGAAATAATTGAAGTTTTGCTCTTGTAAATCCAACATAAAGGAGTCTTAAGTTTTCTTCTATTTGTTCTTTTTTCAATTGTTCAACATTTTTAAGTCCGGAATTATCTAATGCATTTTTTACGGAACTTATAAAATGCGAACCGCTTTTCAACTTAACATTTTTAATATTTAAGGGATAATTATCCTCATTTAATTTAGGAATAAAGACATAATCAAATTCATCACCTTTAGATTTATGCATAGTCATTATTTCAACACAAGAAGAATACATATCGGAATTTTCATCATCAAAGAACTTATTTGCACCTGACGGACGTTTTGCAGTAAATTCAAGATTTTTAATTATACTCTCTTCATCATCAGAATTATTCATTAATTTTTTTATTATAGTAGAAATAATATAAGTATTAGATTTTTCAACAGATGTTTTTGAATAAAACAAACCTATTTTTAATGCCGTTAAATCAATTGATGTTTGATTCTGATTAAGCCAATAATCAACATCCCAAAATAATTGAAGAAGTGATTCCGACTCTATATTATCAGGCGACATATTTACAAACGGTTCTTTTAACGTTTTAATATAATCAAATTCATTTTCTTTGAGTTTAATTATACGATTTTCATTATATATTTTAGCCAAATTACAGATATTATCATTGTTCAAAGGATTTTTTAAAATATTTAAAACAGAATAAATTAATTTAAAAATATTTTTTTCGCATAGTATATCACTTCTTATGGATGTATTTATGCCGTGCCTCAGAAAATATTCATTATATTCGCTAACTTGTGAATTTAACCTTAACAGCACTGCTATTGAAGCATTAGGTGTTTTATTCTTTATTTCAATAATTTTATTTAAAATATCAGATTTTTCTTCTTCTTCATCTTGATAAACAAAATATTCAGGATTTGAATCAGATTTAGGGTTTTTATCCGTACCTTCAATTTTTATTTTATAGAATGCATTTTTAGTTTCTTCAGATTTAAAAGAATAATCAATTATTCTGTTAGCCAAAGAATATATTTGAGAAGCACATCGTTGTGAAACATTCATTTCAATTTTTTTATTTAATAAGAAATTTTTAAATCCTTTTAAATCAGAACTTGTAAATGTTGAAGTAATAGCTTGATTTACATCACCGCACCTTACAATATTATTATATTTTCCGGATATCAGTTCAATTAAAAGCTGTTGTATTTCAGACGAATCCTGAGCTTCATCTTCTATTACATACTTACAAATTTCTTGATAATACTTCAATATTTCTTCATTTTCTTTAAGTATCTTAACTGCAAAATAAAGCATATCATCATAATCTATAAGATTATTTTCTTTTAGCTTTTTGTTGTATTCGTTGTAAAAATTAAAGAACTCTTGTATTTCTTTATATTTAGAAGTTAATTCATTATTATTTATGCTTAATTTAACCAAAGACAAACATTTAATATAATTTTCATATTTATCATTATCAATTTTTAAAATATAAAACAGTTCGCGAATAATTTTATCTTTATTTGAATCATCGCAGATTTCAAAATCTTCATCCAAGCCGGCTTTAATATAATTACCGTTTTCTTTTATTATTCTTAAAGCCAAACCGTGAATAGTAGATATGTTAGGGAGTTCAACAGAACCGGGGATTGCAGATTTAAGTCTTTCTTTAAAGTTTTTAGCCGCTGATTCCATATATGTAAGAACAAAAATATTTTCGGGTGAAATTCCGTTATTTATTAATTTTATTATTAATGCAAGAAGTATAGTTGTTTTTCCGGCACCCGGTACGGCCATTATACCCATTTTACCTTGTTTGTATTCAAGAACAGGCTTTTGATCAGGTCGGGGAATTATATTAAAAGCAGGTTTGACTTCCTTTTCTTCCGTATCTATATAATTAGAAATACCGAGATAATTTTCATTTCCCGCATTATCATATAAACTTGAGAAAAACATTATTTCTTTTTCTGCCAAAAGCATTAATTTTCTTACTATTCTGGCTGTTTTATCAGCTGTTAAGCAAATATTATCCTCAATTCCATAAGAATTTTTATTCCAATCACGACTTAATACCCAGGCATTATATAATGTTCCGTTATCTTGTTTCTGCCATGCAGAGCTTGAAATATCCAGCCATAATTGATATTTGGTATTTAATGAGTAATCTGTAATTTTTTGTGCGGAAGACACTATAATTTTATCCGTAGCCAATTTAAATGAATTTACAGGATTTTCACTTATTACACTATTTTCAGTTTGAATAATAAAATCATTAATAATCTTTTGAGATTCCGCCCCGAAAGCAAGAGTAAAACTTCCTGCTTCTTTAAGCAGGAATTCATATTTTTCTTTATCGTTATATTTCTCTTTTACAAGATTTTCATATATGGCTTTTATTTGTTCTTCTAATGATGAATTTACTTTCGATAATGAATTAATTACGGATAATAATTTTTTATAATTAAAATCATAATTCTGATTAGCGAAATTAAACATAGGGAAAGATTTTGAATTGTTATATTGAATAATTAAACCAAAACATTTTTTTAAAGGAATATTTAATAAATCCGCTAATATACTTTTCACTTCAAATTCTCTCAGCGGAATATTATTAACCGATTTCAGAAGAATTAAAATGAATTTTATCGCTTTAACATCAGCTAACTTTTCATTTCCTGACAGAAATTGAAAATTTATTTCAGATACTTCATTAAAAGTATTTATTAAAACCTCGTCAATTAAAGGAGTAATGATACTGATATCCGAACATTTAACACCTTTTAAGATAAGTTCCTGAATTTTATTAATCACCTCATCAAGCATATCAAGTCGCTTAATTTTATGAATTACATTAATATCCTTTAATTTCGATTTTTTCTGATTTTTAATGTTATAAAAAAGTAATTCGGCAGTATCAGAATATTTAGAATTATCACTCAATCTTATAATTTCAGGTGAAAATTGATGAATAAAATTAAATAATCCTGACTTATAAGCACACAAATAACCGGCCCGTGTACTTCCATTTTCATCAGCAAATATAAAATAATTTTTCAGATTAGGTACTAAAAATTTAATAAAATTCCATATTGTATAAGACAATTCATCGGAATCAAAAACAAATAAATATTCAACGTTTGAAAAATAATCGGTTTGTTTATAAAGTTTAGGGAATAATGCTAACTGTCTAAGATAATCATAGCTGTTATATTCAATAGTTTTTAATTTATATTCATTAATAGCCTTTTGAGCTTCAATAGCAAAACTTTCACCTAAAATTTCAGAACGTTCAATAACTTCCTTTGCGGTTAATTCATTTTGAACCATCAAAGAATAGCGTCTGAATAATTGATGAAGCAAGTTAACTTTAGAAATATAATCTTTAAAATTTCCGTCTTTTATACACTGTTTAAATATATACTGCGATACTTCAAGTCCGCACAGATTTAAGTCTTTATTTGAATTTTGTCCTGATAATCCTGAGATGTACTCTTTATTTTTTAAAAAAGCATTATAACATAAGCCGTATGGCGTAGTAACTTCAATTCCCGATATATTTTCTTCTTTTAATTTATTTATCAGGCAGGCTTTTTTATAAGAGTTTAATGCTAACACCAGAATTTTATCAAGGCACACTCCTTGATTAATCAACTTTTTTAAGTTTTCTGATAAATAACGAAAGTTTTTTTCTTTTGAATTCCCGACTATCAGCATTATTCTAACTTCTTTTATTAAATTATATCATTTAATAGAGTTTTAAATATTAAGCTTTATTAAGAAAATGCTTTGATTTTTAAATTTAACTTAACATACCTTAACATAATGTTGAAATAAAAATTTTAAAATGATATATTAAAGATATATAAATTATATATCATATAATAAATTTTATTTAAATGTTAGATTAAATGCGGACATAACAGATGTCATGACATTAGATTAAGTTTATCTTTTTCCCGTTAAAGGGCAATTTTTTCTGCAATTATTTGCAATTGGTGTGTATTAGAATAATCAGGAGCATTAATATGGTAAATTGTGTTTTAAAAGATGAATCAACTGTGAAAAATGTATTAAACCCATTATTTATGGATGGTTCGATACAAAAGTATATAAAAGAAATATCAAAATACGGAAATTTAAACATTGAAGAAGAACAAAATCTGGCAAGGGAAGCAAAAGAAGGCTCAATAGAGGCAAAACAAAAATTAATAAATGCTAATTTAAAATTAGTAGTTACAATAGCAAAAAAGGTAATACATACAAGCAAACTTCCGGTAACGGATTTAATTCAGGAAGGGAATATGGGATTAATAGCAGCAATAGATAAGTTTAATTGGAAATTCGGCTACAGATTTTCAACTTATGCCGCATGGTGGATAAAACAAGCCATGTTTAAAGCAATATCAGAGCAGTCACACTCTGTTAAAATACCGGTATATATACAAGAAACTTTATCCAAATATAAAAAAGTAAAATCAGATTTAGAAAAAGAAACAAAAAGAGAAGTTAATAATACGGAAGTAGCAAAAAAAATGAACATTGAACCGGAAAAAATTGAAAACTATTTTAATGCATACAAACAAACACTATCGCTTGAAGCTGATTATGATTTAAAAAACGGTTCAGAAGTAAGATTATGTGACATTATAGAAGATAAATCAACTTCAATTCAAAAAAGGATTGAATACAAGTCATTAAAAAAAGATATAAAAGAAATTTTAAATGTATTAAAAGAAAGAGAACAAAAGGTAATAATGCTAAGATTCGGATTAAATAACTCCGATAAACAAACACTGGAAGAAATAGGTAAGTTATACGGTGTAACAAAAGAATGTATCAGACAGACAGAAACAAGAGCTTTAAACAAATTAAAAAATTCCGCATGTTGTGAAAAACTCTATGTTGATTATTTATGCACACAATAGCAAAAATACGATTAAAACTGAATGCATTTTGCCGTTAACCGTCTTGGAGACGCCTTGTCAAAATTTTGTTCAAAGCCCTTAAAATCAATAATTCCAGCCATACAGAAGAAATTTATCCTGAAAAATCAAGTTATAAGGCTGTATACCGTTAAATTTGCATATAACGGCAATTATCATAATCATTTTTAAACTTAAAAAAGTGAAATTGTTTACAAAAAAAGGGATAAGCTGTATAATAAACTTAATTTTAAAAAATTACAATTAAGAGGATGAAAAAGAATGACAAGTGAGCAGAAATATTCTGATGAAGAATTTGAAAAACTTTTAAACAATTACGATTACAGTTTTCAAAAAGGTGATTTGGTTAAAGGGATAGTTTGCTCGTATGATTCGGCGGGTGTTATTGTTGATATTGGTGCTAAAACATCAGCTTATGTACCTGTAAAAGAAGCAATAATTGATAAAAATGTTTCTATAGAAGATACTTTAAAAAAGAATAATGAATATGAGTTTTTAATAATACGAGAAGAAGATGAAGACGGAAGATTTCTTCTTTCTTATAAAAAAGTTGCAATGGCTTATAACTGGAGAGAGTTGGAAAAATTAAAAGCAGAAGATGCTACAGTAGAAGGTGTTATAGTTTCTGCCGTTAAAGGCGGGGTCTTAGTTGAAGTAAAAGGAGTGAGAGGTTTTGTTCCTTCAAGCCACTTAAAACTTAAATCTACAGAAAATATAGTCGGTGAAACTTTAGAATTAAAAATTCTTACTATGGATATACAACAAGGTAATTTCATTTTATCAACAAGAAAAACTAATGATGAAAAAGATGAAAATAAACAGGATATTTTTGAAACTTTAAAAATAGGACAAATAGTTGAAGGTGAAGTAGTCAGAATTACTGATTTTGGAGCATTTGTTGATATAGGAGGAGTAGATGCACTATTA
>CANROV010000046.1 GCA_947632315.1 Candidatus Gastranaerophilales bacterium | reverse complement strand
GGAGTCAACGCTTCATATCGTGTTCTTAATAAATTACCGTCCACTCTTATTACCGGAGGTAATCCGACTGAAATATGCATGTCACTTGCTTTATATTGAACGGTTTCTTTTAGTAAATCATCTATTAACATTTAAACCCTCATTCTATTACTATAAATATATGATAACTTTTTATTCTATTTTATACAAGTTTTTTGCAATTTAAATTTTTTCCAAGCAAAGTATATTGGTACTCCTGTTGCAATAATCAAGACAGCCTTCAAAGAATGCACAAATTTATTGATTGTCAACGAATATAATATAAAACTTCCCACAGTAATAAAAAATATTCCATATAAACTATTTACTTTATTTTTTACGGCTTCTTTATTTTTAAACCTGTAAATAAATATACCTATAGCTGTTAAAACATAAAAAATCAAAGCAGCATAAATAACATAATCTAATAATTCAATATAATTACCGCAGAAAAGTATAAAAACAGAAGCCCAAAAGCATTGAAGTATTAATGAATTAACAGGAACATTCGTTTTTTCATGAACTTTTGCCAAACTTCTAAATAAGAGATTATCTTTTGCCATTTGATAATAGACTCTGGCCCCTGTCATAATAAGTCCGTTAGCACTTCCAACGGCAGATATTAATATAATAACGGCAATAATAATTTTACCAATAGTACCCGTAATTTGCTGCATTAAAACAACCGCTACAACATCTTCCGGTGCAGTTTTAATTTGTGCAAGAGGAATTGAACAAACATATAATATATTTATTAATAAATACAATACCATGACAATAACAACACCCCATAAAAGAGCCATAGGAATATTTTTTTCAGGTTCTTTTACCTCTGCCGATATAAAAGTAATATTATTCCAGGTAACCATGGCAAATATTGCACCGACTGTTGCCGTTGAAACTATTTCTAAAGTCGAAAGTGAAATATTAATCGATGAAAAAATATCAGAAAAGTTATTTTTTATTACATCAATATTACATCCTAAAAATATTCCAAAAACAATAACGCCAACAATAGATAAAATTTTTGTAATCGTAAAAATATTTTGTGTTAATACGCCGTACTTAATACCTCTTGTATTAATAAAAGTCAAAGCAAGACAAATAAATAATGCACAAATTTGCTGTGTTGATATTTTTAAATATTGAAAATTAACTAAATAATTATCAGAACTGATAAAAGGGAAAATTATTCCTAAAAATTTACCCACAGCAATACACACAGCAGCAATAGTTGCGGTTTGGATTACCAATAAAAGCGACCAGCCATATAAAAACGCGGTTAAATCATTATACATTTTTTTTAAAAACATATACTGACCGCCATCCTCTTTAATATTTAAGACAGGTTCTGAGTATGCAATTGCGCCTGACAGTGAGAATACCCCTGCCAAGAACCAGACAAACAGCATTAAAAAAGCACTGTTTACCTGTCTTGATATATCTGCGGAAACAATAAATATACCGCAACCCACCATTGAGCCTACCACTACCGATATAGAATCTTTTAAGTTCAAAGTCCTTTTTAAGCTATTACTCATCTTTAAACCATGCTTTATTTAATTTAAAAATCAAATTATGTTTTTTGCAATATTCTTTTAAATCTGATTTTATATCTTTCAATAAAAAGAATATAGCAATTAAATTAGGTGCCGCCATTACCAAATATGTTGCGTCAGTAAAGTCGATTACACTCTTTATATTCATGGATGAACCAATAATGATAAACATACAGAATAAAATTTGATACCAGATTACACGTTTTTTCCCTTCTCCGAATAAGAAAGTCCAAGCTTTTTGACCGTAATACGCCCAAGAAAGAATTGTTGAAAGTGCAAATAATATTATTACTACCGCAAGCACATACGGAAAAAACGGAATAACACTTTCAAATGCTCCGGAGGTTAATTCAATTCCGGATATTCCGTCATTATAATTAAGATATTCACCGGTTATAACAATAACAAAAGCAGTCATAGAACAAACTATAACAGTATCAAGGAAAGGTTCAATCATAGAAACAAAACCTTGTGAAATCGGTTCATTAGTTTTTACCGCAGCATAAGCAATAGGAGAAGAACCTATACCTGCTTCATTTGATTGTATAGAACGTCTTAAACCGATAATAATAGAACCAATCATACCGCCTGCAACTGCCTTCGGAAAGAATGCTTCATGAACTATCGTATAAATAGCGTGAGGTATATGAACAAAATTAGTTAAAATAACCACCAAGCAAGAAGCCATATATATTAAACACATAACAGGTACAACTTTTGAAGTAACATTAGCTATACTTTTTATTCCGCCAACAATTACCAGAGCAACAACAATTGCAACTATTAATCCGAATATCCAGCTATGAGTATTGAAAAAACTTGAAGTACCGCCGGTAATAACAATAAACTGCTGAGCCGCCTGATTAGTTTGAAGCATGCATCCTCCGCCCACAGTTGCCGGTATAAATGTAATTGCGAACATATATGCAAGAATTTTACCCAATTTAGGAAAACCCTTTTCAGCGAATCCTTTTTGTATATAGAACATCGGGCCTCCCGATATAGTTCCGTCAGGATTAACATTTCTATATTTTAAAGATAAAGTAACTTCACAGAACTTAAGTGCCATACCAAACATTGCACCTATTGCCATCCAAAACATAGCACCCGGCCCGCCTATTGATATCGCAATAGCAACGCCTGCCATATTTCCTATTCCTATTGTACCTGAAAGTGCCGTTGCCAATGCTCCGAATGATGATACTTCACCTTTATGTCCGTCATGGTCTTTTTTATGGAATATTTGAAAAAGTGAATGTTTAAATCCCCATACAGCAATTAATCTAAGATAAAATGTACAAAATATACTTGTTAATATCATCAAAAATATTAATACAGGTACTTGAGCTCCAAATATTTCAACGGGAGCAAATATTATTTGTGAAAATTTATCTGAGAACGGTGCAAAATAATGTTCTATATACTCATCTATTCCCATTTATTCCTCTCTTTTCTCTCATTTTACAGAATAATAAAAATACAATTTATGTACAAGTAATATACCTATTGCACTTACAAAGTGTTACATTATACTTTGATTTGAATTAATCCGTATGAATGAATAAGAAAAAAGCTATGATTTTATCATAGCTGTAGATTAGGGATATGTGTATCATCGTTTTTTTCCAAGGAATATAGGTTAATATTAACAGTCCATATCATTTTTTAAATCATACATAATTATGAATAAATTTTGTTCAAGATTTGAAATAATCCTATAAAAGTAGTATGCACAGCCATACAAGCCATTAACAGTATGATTTATTTTATAATTATATAACCGTTTTATGTTCAAATTCACTGGTTTATGTTATATAATAAAAACAAGATTAGGGAAAAGGGAAAATAATGAGTTCACAAGGTATATTAAGTCAAGTTCAAATGCTGATTGATAATGAACAATATGAAAACGCATACGAAATGCTGCTTAAAGCATATGATAAATATAAAAATGAAGCTGAATTTTTAGAAAAAATTGCACTTTTGGCTAAAACATTAGAAAAAAATGAAGAGGCTTCAAAATATTGGCAAGAACTTGTTGCTGTAAATCCTAATTCAATGATTGCATACTCCGAACTTCTTGATATTTATCAAAATACCAATAAATATCAATATTATATAACAAGAGCAAAATATAAAATATTAAATGAAAAAGTTTCACAATCAATTGATGATTATAAAAAAGCTATTGATTCCACTACGGAAGAAGCAGAAATTATTAATGCAAGATTTTTAAGAGCAAAATCTTATGAATATCTGGGAAAAATTCAAAGCGCAATTGATGATTATTTCAGAATACTTGAATATAAAGATGATATTGCCATTTACTATAAATTAGCAGATTTATATGTAAGTTTAGCTGATAATTTTTCGGCAATAAATATATTGGAAAGAGGAGTAAAAGCATTCCCTGACAATATAGAGCTAAATGAATACTTAGCTAAATTATTAATGAAAGAAGGGCAATATGAAAATGCACTTAAGTATGCTAAAAATAATTTTTCCAAAGCAAAAATATATTTAATGATGGAAAATAATACCGAAGCAATTAAACTTCTTGAGCAGACTGAAGATAAACAAAATGCAAATTATCCGGCATTAATGGCAGAATATTATTTTAATTTAAAAGATTATGATAAATGCAGAGAATATATAACAAAATTCAGAGAAATAGCACCCGAAAACCCGTTAGTATTTCAAATGCTAGCCATGGTTCATGATGCTCAGGATGATACCTTTGGTTATCACTTCTATATGGGCAGATGTTATTCTTTCAAACAGGAATATGAATTAGCATTATCAGAATACTTAAATGCACATAGAGTCGACCCTTCAAGAACCGAAGCAATAAAAGAAATAATAAAAGTAAATGAAACACTGGGTGATAACACCAGTTTAATGGAATTTTACGAAAAATTATACCATCAAGAGCCTAATAATCCTACAGCTTTAAAAGGTTTGGGAGATATATACGCCAATATGTATGAATTCAAAATGGCACTTGAATATTATGAAAAACTTTTAAAATCAGGTACTAGTGACTATGAAGTATTTAAACAAATCGGTTTATGTTATGAAAAGTTGAAAGATACCAAAAGTGCAAAAGAATACTATGAAAAATATTTAAATAAAGCACCGTTGTCGCCTGACACGGAAAAATTAAGAGAAAAAGTATCAAAAATGCAGGTTTCATCCTCGCAAAGTATTTCTGATACTAATGAAGAAGGATTTATTGATAAATTTATGAAACTTTTTGGGAAATAAATTGACTAAAAAAATTTCTTCATTATATATAAAATATGCTTTTTGATTTCTTAATTAAAAAAAATGAATGTAAACACAATCGGGTAAATGTTGATACGGACGAAGCATATTGTCCCGATTGCGGAGCGTTAATAAAAAACAAATGGTATTTAATTCGCTGCAGCTGCTGTAATATAAAGAGGACAGGACATAGTGAATACAATGAAATAAAACCTGATACAAAATACTGTCCCAATTGCGGCGGAAGTGATTTTTATATTCAAGAGCTTGAAAAAGTAAATTTTATTGATATTCATTATGCTGTCCACAGAAAAGAAATTATTGAACAAAAAGTTCATAGTACACATCAAATATGGATAGAAAAAGGAGAACAATTACCTAAAGAGAAAAAATTATTGGAGTGTACTAATTAATAAAAAGGGGCTTAAATTAACAGCCCCTTTTTTATATCTGATATGGTTTTAAATTAATCCGATACATCATTAGTTTTTATTACCGAAATCAAATCATTTAATGTACGCTCAGCATCTTCATTAGGAACTTGGCATGTACCGGCATTTGAATGACCGCCTCCTTTAAATTCATACATCATCGCACCGACATCAATTGGACATGACCTGTTTATAATTGATTTACCAACGGCAAAAACCGTATTTTCATTTCTCAATCCGTTTAAGCAGTGTATAGATATATTACATTTCGGGAAAAGTGCATAAATCATAAATCTGTTGCCTACATGAATAACTTCTTCTTTTCTTACGTCAAGAATAGCTATTTTCCCATCAACTCTGGTACATCTTCTGACTTGGTCTTTAAACTTTTCAATTTCACTAAAATACAAATCAATTCTTTCTTTAACATCAGGATCTTCCATAATCTCATCAATAGATTTATTTGCACAAAGGTCAACTAACTTAAGCATAAGATTATAATTAGATATATTAAAGTTTCTAAATCTGCCCAAACCTGTTCTTGGATCCATCAAATAATTTAAAAGCACCCATCCTTTAGGATTCAAGACATCATCTTCAGAGAAGCTGGTACAATCAGCCCTATCAACAGCTTCCATTAAGTCATACAAAGTAGAAGAGAATCTGTCTTCCCCGCCGAAATATTCATAAATTATTCTGGCTGATGAAGGAGCAGCAGGCTCAATAATATAATTTTGTTTTACATCTTTTGTTCTTATTGATTCGCTTGAATGATGGTCAAATGCCATATAAACACCGTCAACGTAAGGCAGACTTGCTGTTATATCTCTATTTGTCAGTGATATTTTACCATCCTGAACATCTTTGGGATGAACAAACTTAACATCATCAATCAATCCAATTTCTTTTAACAGTGCAGCACAAACCAAACCATCAAAATTACTTCTTGTATATAGCGTGTATGTCTCACTCATAATAGTCCTCACTGAATATCTACCCAATTTAGGCACTTTATTTTATGCCTTATACAATAAGATAACAAATTTTTTAAAATTTTTCAACAAAAAATATAATCTGCTACCGCAATTTACCGCTTGTTCATCAAAACCGCAAAACTTTTTACAACTCTGCTCTTCTAAGATACAGGTTTAATAGGCTTTTCTCTGCATCTCACATTGTAATCTTTTAATAGGGTTATTTTTCAATTAACTTTCTAACGACTTAATTAAATCATTAATTGCTTTTTCTTGAACAGTTATTTCATCTATACGATTTTTTGTCTGTTCTATAAGTTCAGGCTTAGCGTTAGCCATAAACTTTTCATTATTTATTCTTGCAAGCAGACTATTTTTTTCAGCCGATAATTTTTCAAGCTTTTTATTTTGTCGTTTAATTTCTTCATTTAAATCAATTAAGCCTGTAAGCGGTATATTAATTTTTGAATTACTTACAACAGCCGATGCAGACTGTTTTTGAGTTTTATGACTTTCATCAACATATTTTATATCTTCAACTTTTGCCAATCTGCGAATATAAGCCTCTACTTTTTTAAATATTTCTTCTTCATTTTTTGTCGCCAAAACTTCAATATTCACTTTAGCGGAAACAGGTATATTGAAACTCTGCCTTACGTTTCTCAATGATTTAATAGTTTCAAATACAAGCTCCATCTGAATATTTTCATCGTTGAAAGACAGTTCTTTTTCATATACCGGATATTTAGAAAGCATAATAGCTTTTACATCGGTATTTTTTGGAAGAAGCTGCCATATTGATTCCGTTATATGAGGCATAACCGGATGTAACAGTCTTAATGTCATATCAAGAACATATCTTAAAACTCTTTGTGTATTAAGTTTTAATTCTTCGTCCTGAAGCTGAATTTTTGCTATTTCCAAATACCAATCACAATAGTAATTCCAGAAAAAGTCATATAAAGTATGAGCCATTTCTCCTATTCTGTAATTTTTAATATTTTCGTTTGTTTCTTTAGCTGTTTCATTTAATTTATTTAAAATCCATTTATCAGCTAAAGTAAGATTATCAAAGTCAATATTTTTGTTATCGACTCCATCAAGGTTCATTAAAACAAATCGTGAGGCATTCCAAATTTTATTGGCAAAATTTCTGCCGTATTCAAACTTTTCATCACTGATTTTTATATCTTGACCGCCATATGTACATAGGGAGGTTAAAGTAAATCTTAAAGCGTCACAGCCGTATTTATCAATAATTCCGACGGGGTCAATTGTGTTCCCCTTAGATTTTGACATTTTTTGTCCGTTTTCATCACGGATTAAACCGTGAATATACACAGTTGAGAATGGAGCTTTTTTGGTAAATTCTTCACCCATCGTAATCATTCTTGCGACCCAGAAGAAAATAATATCAAAACCTGTTACAAGAGTTGAAGTAGGATAGAATTTCTTAAAATCATCTGAGTCTGTGTTGGGCCAGCCCATAGTTGAAAACGGCCATAACCCTGATGAAAACCAAGTATCAAGAACATCTGAATCTTGAGTATATTTGATAGGGTCAGGATTTTGTTTAGCTACAACCATTTCACCGGTTTCATTATTGTAATATGCAGGAATTTGGTGACCCCACCAAAGCTGGCGGGATATACACCAATCACGAATATTAGTCATCCAGCCAAGATAATTTTTTGTCCAGCGTTCGGGTACAAATTTTATTTTGCCTGATTCAACAGCCTCAATAGCTGCTTTAGCCAAAGGCGCCATTCTGACAAACCATTGTTCTGACAGTAATGGTTCAATAGTAGTATTACATCTTTGACACTTACCTACATTATGCTCTATTGGTACAATACGTACTAAACTATTATTGTATTTTAACAAATCAACTGTTTTTTGACGTGCTTCCTCTCTTGATAAACCTTGCACATCTGGATGAACTTCAGAACAATATTTCATTTTTCCTTCTTCATCAATCACCCAAATAGGCTTAAGGTTATGACGTTTACCAACTTCATAATCATTTGGGTCATGAGCGGGAGTAATTTTTAAAGCACCCGTGCCAAAAGTTTTATCAACATAATCATCTGCTATAATGGGTATTTCTCTGCCTGTTAAAGGAATTAATACTGTTTTTCCTATTAAATCTTTATATTTAAAATCATTTGGATTAACTGCAACAGCGACATCACCATATATCGTTTCAGGTCTTGTAGTAGCTACAACAATTGCACCGGGTTCATCTTTAAGTGAATAGCTGATTTCCCACAGATTACTTTTTTCAGTTTCATAATCCGTTTCAATATCAGATATTGCACTCTGGCAGCGAGGACACCAGTTAACAATATATGCACCTTTGTAGATTAAATCTTTTTCGTAAAGTTTAACAAAGACTTCTTTAACAGCGTCACTACAGCCTTTATCGAGTGTAAATCTTTCTCTTGAACGGTCGAATGAAGCACCTAAACGTTTAAATTGGTTTAAAATTGCGCTCTTATGTTCATTTGCCCATTCCCAAGTAAGCTCAACAAACTTTTCTCTGCCGAGGTCAAAACGAGTTTTACCTTCCTGCCTTAATTTTTTTTCAACAACATTTTGAGTAGCAATACCGGCGTGATCGGTTCCGGGCATCCAGAGTGTTTCATAACCTGACATTCTGTGATAACGTACTAATATATCCTGCAAAGTACCGTCAAGAGCGTGTCCCATATGTAATACTCCCGTAACATTCGGCGGAGGTATAACTATTGAATATGGTTCTTTTTCACTCTTTGCATTAGCCTTAAAACATTCATTATCTTCCCAAAACTTATATATTGCCTCTTCTGTCTCTTTCGCATTATATACCGTAGGTAAATCTTCTATTTTTGCTAAACTCATTATATTGCCCTTTTTTATATTTTGTTCATAATAATATCATACGATATAAATTTTAAACTTAAAGATATTTATTTATTATGCTAAATAAGAAAATTAAAATTATTACAGTTAATATTATTTTGATACTATTCTGTTTTACATTCGCTGAATTTTATTTATGTTCAGAAAAATATTTTTTGGGATTGAGAGAAAAAAACTTAAGAAATATCAGCATAGATAAAAAGATAGAACCATTACTTATATAATAGTCTATTTGAGCTTGTATTTGCATATAAATATAAACACAATATTAAAGAAATAAATAATCTTTTTTACTTATATATGAAATAAATTAATGATGAAATAAAATCGAAGTTTAGTTATGGAGATAATAACAAAACTAAATTTGTAATTTTTGTTTATGATGATGATGATTTAATTGATTGGAATAAATTAGCAGATGAAGGCATAATAATAATAAAAGCTTCTGATTTGGGTCTTGATTTGGATGATAAAAAATACAGATTATTAGATAATCATCCCAATGCAAAGGCATGGGAAGTTATTGTTCCTGCTTTGGCTAAAAAATTAAATTTGTAGTATACCTTTTCTGCTTCTTATAATATCTTTTAGTCATAGTCTTATCGTTCATTCTCCTGGTTTTTGTCATCATTTTTAGACACTATCGGGCGGAAATTCCTTTTTATATTGATTCTACTTTCGAAAAACTGATTGACCTCTATTTAATTTCATTTATAATAAATAATAAAATAAGTTATAAAAAATAATATATGAATATTAATATAAAAAAAATATTTAAAATTTTATTATTAAATTTATTCTTAACGATTCCAATACTTTTATTGTTTGAAATATATTTTTGTTTTTTTAATGCTTTGGAAAATACTATTAATATAAAAAAAATTAATTCTAATATTAATAAATTTGATTTTTTAAAAAACGGAATAAAATTTAACATTATTAACTATTCAAGTCTAAAACCATACATCTATTTCAATAGAAAGGATTTTCGACCGCCAGCATTATATTT
Source organism: Candidatus Gastranaerophilales bacterium (assembly GCA_947632315.1). Classification (GTDB taxonomy): domain Bacteria; phylum Cyanobacteriota; class Vampirovibrionia; order Gastranaerophilales; family Gastranaerophilaceae; genus Avigastranaerophilus. The sequence goes on along the minus strand of CANROV010000046.1, from coordinate 2,430 downwards.
AAATTCTCAAAACTCCCAAACTTATGATAAAAAATCTATTATAATTGCCGGATGTTCTTTTGCCTATGGTGATTTTTTGGAAAATACCGAGGCTTTTCATTCTCAATTATCAAAATATACACATAGAAATGTATTTAATTTAGGTCTTTCAGGAGGTTCTACAAGAGAAATTTTATATATATTAAAAAACAAAAATATATTAAATAATTTAGTTGATAACCCTAATAATGTTGAATATTTTATTTATATATATATTGATGATCATAAAAAACGTTTATACAGTAATGTAAGACCACTAGTTCCATCTTTTATTTCAATAAAAAATTATAAAAAGTTACAATATATTAATATACCACTTTTTATAAATCATTCATATTTAATTAGATACATAAATAAGTTTCTTTATCACAAAGGTTTTTTTATAAATCAAAATAAATTATTTAAACTTTATATGAAAGAAACAAAAGATAAATTAAAAACTAACTTGAAAAATTCAGAATTTTTAATATTAGTTTATGAATATAACCCAACATATAAAGAAATGAAAATGTTTAAAGAATTAGAAAAAGATGGATTTAAAATAATATATCTTGATAAAATTTTAAATGTTAATATACATGATAAGAAATATAAATTGGAAGATGGTCATCCCAACGCAAAAGCGTGGGAAGTTATTGTTCCTGCTTTGGCTAAAGAATTAAATTTATAGTATGCCTTTTCTGCTTCTTATAATATCTTTTTAGGCATAGTCTTATCGTTCATTCTTATCGTTTTTGTCCTCATCTTTAGCACACTATCGAACGGAAATTCTTATTCCATTTATCCTATTCTCAAAATACTGATTGCCCTTTACTGCTTTTCATTTATAATAATAAAATACGTTATAAATTATCTAAGCCAGAGGCAAAATATTGAAAAAAGCTCTATTTATAATTTTTATCAATATAATTTTTATTCTTTTTATTTTATTACTATTTGAATTTGAATATGCATATATAAGTTTTAATCATAACAAAAACAGTAATGAAACATTAATATTCAAGTTAAAAAAGACAATAATTAACAGTAAACTGCACTATCAATGTTTAAGAAATTACAATTATAAATCATGGGTAAGGCCAATAAAAACGAAATATGATTCAGAGAAACCTCCGATTATACTTATGGGCTGTTCTTACACATACGGCGACGGATTAACAAATGAAGAAGCATTTCATTCAGTATTATCGGAATACACAAAACGGAATACAATTAATTTGGGAATATGTTGTGCTTCTCCAAGGGATGCTTTATTTATTTTAAAAGATGAAAATACGAAAAAAGAATTATTAAATAATACAAATCAAGCCGAATACGTCATTTTTACTTATATTACAGATCATAAGCGAAGGCTTTATAACAGTGTTTGTCAATTTAGGTTATCGCCAAACTTTGTTCACGATAAGAATTATACATATTTAAAATATAAAAAACAAAATCTTATTATGTCAGCTTCTTTCGGTAAAAATCTTATTATGGCATTTGCTTATGATAAATATTTTCATCCTCAAAAAAAGGATTCATTATTATTAATGCTTTATTTAAAGGAATTAAATAAAGAAATCAAAAAAAACTTTACCGATTCAAAAGGAGAAAAGACACAATTAATAATACTGGTTTACGATGATAAGGACAAAGAGGACTGGAGTATATTAGAAAAAGAAGGAATAACAATTATAGATGTTAATAAACTGGCTGATATTCATTCACATTATGATGAATATACTTTACCGACTAATCATCCTAACGCAAAAGCTTGGAGAGATATAGTTCCTGCTTTGGCAAAAGAGTTACATCTATAAAAAAAAGCCCCTTTAAAGGGGCTTTTAAATTTATTTTATAAGTGAATTTCCGCTCATTTCAGCGGGTTTTTGTATACCCATTATATCAAGAACCGTTGGTGCTATATCACATAAAGCACCTGTTTTTTTAAGTTTTATATCACCTGCATTTATAACAAATAATGGTACTGGGTTTGTTGTATGGGCAGTATACGGAGCGTGCGTAGTTTTATCTTCCATATATTCTGCATTTCCGTGGTCAGCTGTTAATACAACGGCAACGCCCTTTTCTTTTGCCTTTTCAACAATTTTGCCCACGCAATTGTCAACGGTAGCACAAGCTTTAACTGCCGCCTCCATAACACCCGTATGACCTACCATATCGGGGTTAGCGAAATTAACCAGAATAAAGCCGTATTCATCATTATCTAAAGCGCCTAAAACTTTTTCGCAGACTTCAGGAGCGCTCATTTCAGGCTGAAGGTCATAAGTTGCGACCTTTGGAGAATTAACAAGCACACGTGTTTCCAGTTTATTCGGCACTTCAACTCCGCCGTTAAAGGGACTTGAGGGCTTTGACCCAAAGCTTGAATATGTAGGAAAGCCAAAG
>CANROV010000045.1 GCA_947632315.1 Candidatus Gastranaerophilales bacterium | reverse complement strand
TAACCCGCCCATAGGTATATATTTGGCTGATATATTTAACATAAAGGGCATTTTATATCAGATATTAATTAATTTTGAGCAATTGTTCTGGTTTTTGACAAAAACTTCATTGATAATAATGCTTGTAATTTGGATTAGAGCTTCATATCCCCGTTTAAGAACGGATAAAACACTTGAATTATGCTGGTATATTCTTATTCCTTCAGCCGTTTTTAATTTATTTATTATTACTGCAGTTAAGTATTTCAGGGGGATTTTATGATGAACGGTTTTATATCACCCGTAAAAGAATTATTTAAAGGACTTTTTACCGTTTTAAAAAACGGTTTTAAAAGTACGATAACACTGGAATACCCTGAAAAAAAGAAAAATATGAACTCTAAATTCAGAGGGAAAATAATTTATAATAAAAATGAATGTATAAAATGCAGGCTGTGCCAAAAAGTATGCCCTTCTATAGGCACAATAAAAATAACCGATACGGATTATTCAATAAATTATGCAAAATGTATTTTCTGCGGAAACTGCGTTGAAAACTGTCCTGTTCATGCACTTCATTTGACTTCCTGCTATGAACTTGCTTCGGATAAAAAAGAAAATCTTATTATGAAAGAGGATATTACGGGATGGAAATAATTAACGGTTTATTATTTTATATTATAGCCTTTGTTATGACTGTATTCTCCGTCATGACTATAATTTCACGACGAATAATGCATTCAATTTTCTATTCATTAATTGTATTTATATTATTCGGCTTATTATATTTTTCATTAAATGCCCCATTTAACGGAGTTATTCAAATTTCAATATATGGTTCGGCTTTGAGTATTATATTTGTTATTGCAATAATGCTTACCAATTATAATACCGAAAATAAAGAAAAATACAATTTTAAACCGAGTCATTTATTAGCATTAACAGGCATATTGCTTATATCTTTTTCTTTTGTATTTTTCCTTAAAGAAACATTAAATATTGATTGGAATATAACTGAATACCTTCATTCAGACTATAAATTAACTGATTTTTCAAACCTAAAACAATTTTCAAGTGAAATGTTAGTTAAAAATATCTATCCGTTTGGACTTATGGGAATATATCTTTTAACGGCATTAACGGGCATATCTTTGTTATTATCCTTCAAAGGAGGAAAATAATGTTTAATATTACGCTTCTTCATTATTTAATATTGGCATTAATATTATTTTTTACAGGTTTTATAGGTTTGATAACCTCTAAAAATACAATAAAAATACTGATATTCATAGAAATAATGATGTCTGCAATAAATTTAAATTTTATTGCATTTACAACATTTAAAAATTATATATTTTTAACGGGAATGGTTTTTGCCGTTTTTATAACGGCAATTTCAGCTTTGCAAAGTGCAATTGCTATTGTGTTAATTTATCTTATTTATAAAAATAAAGAAACAATGAAATCGGAAGAAATAGAGGAGATAAAGGGATAATGGAATTTTTTGTAAATAATATACTTATCACTGTTCTTTTACCTCTATGGGTTGTTTTAACGATAATCAGCGGAGTATTTTTTAAATACGCAGAAAACAGAAAATTAACTGCTCTGTTAACTCTGTTTTCAACATTTATCGGAATGATTTTTGCGTTATGTATTTTAAAATATACTCATTCAACGTTAACTGCTCCCGTTGAAACAAATTATCTCTGGTTCGGATTTCAAAATATTAACTTTTATCTGGGAACTTATACAGATAAAATTTCCTCAGTTTTCCTGGCAATACTAATGATTATAAGCTTTATTGTCCAATTATATTCTTACGGATATATGAAAAATAAAGAGGATTTTAATCGGTATTTTGTGTATTTGAATTTATTTAACTTTTCAATGACAGGATTAATATTATCGACAAACCTCCTGCAAATGTACGTATTTTGGGAGCTTGTCGGAGTAATAAGCTATTTATTGGTCGGATTTTATTATAAAAAAGAAGATGTTTCACTTTCCGCTAAAAAAGTATTTATTATTAACAGAATAGGCGATTGCGCATTTTTACTCGGAATAATAATGCTTTCTTATTTCTCAATATTTATTTTGAACATATCTGACGGAAGTTTTTTAATGTTCAGTTCGTCAAATACTTTTCTTAAGGAAGTTTCAGAAAGTGCATACCCTGTTATTTGGAATATTATACTGTTGCTGTTGATTATAGGTGCAATTGTAAAATCGGCACAATTCCCGTTTCAACAATGGCTTATTGAAGCGATGAAAGCTCCGTCGCCCGTTAGTGCATTAATTCATTCCGCTACAATGGTTTGTATGGGTATATTCCTTATTATAAGAATTTATCCTTTATTAACTCCTTATATACTTAAACTGATTATAATTATAGGCTTAATTACAGCTTTATTTAATGCTTTTATTGCGATATCTCAAAATAACATAAAAAAAATGCTTGCTTATTCTACATCATCACAGTTAGGTTTTATGTTTACGGCTTTAGGACTTGGATTTCTGCCTATTGCAATTATATATCTCGTTATCCACTCATTTACAAAAGCATTGTTGTTTTTGAATGCAGGTCAGATTGAAATGATATGTAATACTTTAAATATGAACGAAACACCTCCATTAAGAAAATATAATATTAATTTGGCAATATTATGGCTGATAAGCGCACTTTCACTTTCGGGGCTGTTCTTTGGCGGGTTTAACTCTAAAGAACTTCTTTTAAATTCTCTTCATAACAGCGGAAATAATATTATTCTGTTTTTAATACTTTTAACCTCATTTTTTAGTGCTTTTTATATATTTAAAGCTTACTTCTTTATATTTGAAACAGATTTCGGAAATAAAAATATAACGGTTGAGAAGGATTTTAAAATAACCTCGGCTATGATGTTAATGTCTGTTTTTGTTATATTACCCGGATTTATATTTAAATTATCAAATTTAAATTTATTATGTGCTATCTCGGTAATAATAGGAATAATAGCAGTATTTAACGCATATATCTGTGCAAAATCAAATAAAATATTTCTTCCTGCTTTTTTATTAAAACTGTCTTGTAAAGAACTTTATATACCTGAAATATACAATTTTATTTCATCCGTATTTTTAAAGTTTACAAAGCTGTTTTTCTACATCGAAAAATTTATATTTGATTTTATTTCCGAAATTACAGCAAAAATAATTCAAAAAATATCCCTAATAATTTCCCGTATTCAAAACGGCAATATTCAGTCTTATATATCATATTCACTGTTTACCACAGGGGTAATATTTATGATTCTTGTTCTGTCGTACATATTTATGAGAGGAGTGTAAAAAATGGAAAGTATCTTTGTTCCTCTCTTAATATTTATACCAATTATAGGCTCTTTACTCATAATGAGTCCCATATTTTCAGATAATGAAAAACAGATAAGACATACGGCAAAATTGTTTGCCCTGCTCCATTTTATTATTTCCGTTTTCTCGATTATATTTTTTAATAACGAATATACTTTTCAATTAAACGGTTTTAATATTTTCGGTATAAGCTCTTCTTTCAGAATTGATATCTTATCAATGCTATTAATAGTTCTAACGTCTTTTATATTCGTTATTTCAATATTTTTCAGCAAAGAAACAATAAAAAAATCACAAAAGTTATATTATTCGTTAATTTTATTTCTTGAAACAAGTATAATCGGAATATTTTCCGCTTCGGATATGATTTTATTTTTCTTATTCTGGGAGCTTGAATTAATTCCGATGTACTTATTAATATTAAAATGGGGAAGTGCAAACAGAGAAAAAACAGCACTGAAATTTATTTTATATACATTCTTAGGAAGTATATTCATATTAATCGGAATATTACTTTTGTATGTGTTTAATTATTTGTATACAAATACTCTTACGATGGATATGTTTGCAATTAATACATATTTAATGGATGAACCCGTAAAAAATATAATATTTATACTGTTTTTTATAGGTTTTGGGGTAAAAATTCCGATAATTCCATTTCATAACTGGCTATCCGATACCCATTCACAAGCACCAAGTCCGGTAAGCATTATTTTATCAGCAATATTATTAAAAATAGGGGCATACGGTTTTATCAGATTTAATTTTACTTTATTAAATGAAGCGTTTGATAAATATGCTTTAATTATTATGATATTTGCTCTTATTAATATTATTTATGCGTCATTCTGCGCAATTCATCAAAAAGATTTAAAAAGAATAATAGCATACTCGGGAATAAGCCATATGGGAATTTTTCTGCTGGGTCTATCTGCATTAAATGAAGCAGGTACACTTGGTGCAATATTTCAACTGTTCTCTCACGCTCTTATAACGGCAGGTTTATTTACAATTGCAGGTATTATTTATCATAAATGCGGTACTAAAAACATTATAAGATTAAAAGGTATAGGCTCAAAAATGCCTAAATTAATGATGATTTCAATTCCAATTATTCTTGGGGCAATAGCAGTGCCTCTTACATCAGGATTTATAGCGGAATTTCTATGTTTTCTCGGTGCTTTCTTTAATATTTCGGATACCGCTAAATTAATAACTGCTATAGCTTTACTTTCAATGATATTCTCAAGCGTGTATATACTTAAAATATTTCACGGAATATTCTTTGGTGAACTACAAAAGAAATACTATAAATTAAAAGATATAAATTCAAATTCTTTTGCAATACTGTTAACACTCGCAGGCTATATAATTTTCTTCGGAATATTTCCGTTTATAATTTTTAATGCAATTCAAGGAGGATTTTAATGGAAATACTAAATGATATAAAAACAGCGTTTCTTCCTGAATTAATTTTGATTATATTTATAATACTGAATATAATTTTATCTTTATTCGTAAAAAAATTCACATATAAAACCGCAAAAATAATCAACATAATTGCTCTGACAGCAGTATTTATAAGCATGTGGTTTATTCAAATAACTCCCGTGTATTATGCATTTAATAAATCTTTTTTATCAAATGCATATACCCTATCGTTTAAAATGCTCATTTTAATTTGTGCCATGTTTTTTATGCTATCGTCAAATTATTTGATAAAAGAAAAAATAAAAAAATCTTTTGAATTTTTTTCGATAGTATTAACCGCTGTATTATCAGCATTTTCCTTAATTTCATCAAATGATTTTCTCTCAATGTTTATATCACTTGAAATGCTGTCATTATGCTGTTATATCCTAACAGCGTCAAGGAACACACAAAAAAGTAAAGAAGCTTCCGTAAAATATCTTATTACAGGCGCTTGCGCTTCTATGACCGTTCTTTTAGGCGTTTCTTATTTGTACGGGATAACAGGTCAGATAAATTTTGATGTAATAAGTTTAAGTCTAAAAAATGGTGATATATCAATATTTTTCGTAGTTTCCTCCGTTTTGATTATTTTGGGATTAATGTTTAAATTAGCATTACTTCCTTTCAATAATTGGATAATCGACATATATGAAGGCTCTAATTACAATATTTGCTTATTTATTTCACTTATTCCCAAAATAGCGTCAATAGGAATACTTGCAAGATTGTATATGTATGTTTTTGCATTCAGCCCGATATTAAAATTAATAACTGCGCTATTAGCACTGATGTCTTTATTTTATTCTGCTATAGGAGGAATAAAACAAGCAAATATAAAAAAAATATATGCCTACAGTTCAATAATGCATTCATCATTCATAATGTTAACATTGAGTTTAATGAATATATATGCTCTTTCAAGTGTGATATTTTATTTAATCACATATATATTTATGAATACGGGAGCTTGGATAGCTTCTATAGTATACAATTCAAACTATAAAAGCGATTATATTAAAGATTATAAAGGATTATTTAATAAACATCCGTATTTTACAAGTGCATTTTCAATATGTTTAATATCTCTGGCAGGCTTACCTCCAACAGCGGGATTTATTGCCAAAATATACATCTTTACCGCACTGGCAAAACAAGATTTAATTTATGTTATCTTTATGTTACTGGCATTAATTGCTTCCGTTATTGCATTATTTATTTATCTTAAAATAATTAAAGTTATGTTTGAAAAGCAAAACCTGCCCGTAAATTTGACGGAGAAATTTAAAAGCATTAAATTTATCTTATATTTCTGCAGTTTTATCACCGTTGTAATTTGTTTTATTCCATCAGTATTAATAAAACTTTCAGAATTAATTTCGCAATATATATAATAAAGAGAGACACAACATAAATTGTGCCTCTCTTATTAAAACTATTACAAACTTCTTTTTAGTAATCTTTCCAACTCCAGCCGTTATTATCAATACTATGATTATAGAAATCTAAATCCTGATTTTGACCGGGTACTATATAATGATAAACACGTCTAAAAATATCTTTACCTGTTTTTGGTTCTTCATAAACATCACGATAAGGGTCATCTCCCGTCATATTTAAAACTCTTGACATTTCAGCAGAATACCCTGTGTTAACAAGGAATTTTTCCGTACTTAAAAATTCCGTATCAACATAAGCATTAGCCATCAACGATGTTGTGAAGAATAAAGACATTATTAAAATTAATTTTTTCATACTTTTTATCCTCTTGCGTTATATTAACATGATAGCTTATTTTTTTAGATAATGCAATATTTAGATATTCTCTAAATGAATGAGATTTATAAATTCATCAACTAATTTTTCTTCGGGAAGTTTTTTTATTATTTCACCTTTTTTAAAGATATAACCTTCATTTATACCGCCGGCTATACCGTAATCAGCGTGTTTAGCCTCTCCGGGGCCGTTAACGGCACATCCCATAACAGCTATTGTTAAAGGCTTATTAAAATCTTCAAGTCTTTTTTCAACCTCTTTTGCAAGTTTTATAAGATTAATCTGAGTTCTTCCGCAAGTCGGACAAGAAATAAAGTTTATTCCCCGTTGCCTCAAGTTTAAAGATTTCAATATTTGAAATCCTGCTTTCACTTCTTCAATCGGAGACTCTGTAAGAGAAACTCTTATAGTATCGCCAATACCTTCTGCTAACAGCGTACCAAGCCCGACCGCCGATTTTATAATACCGCCATAATATGTCCCGGCTTCAGTTACCCCCAAATGAAGCGGATAATCGACCTTTTGTGCCATTAATCTGTATGCTTCTATTGTTGTGTTAACATCACTGGATTTTAATGATATTTTAATTTTATCAAAATTATTATCTTCCAGAATTTTAACATGTCTTAACGCACTCATTACCATTTTTTCTGCAAGAGGTATATCAAGTTTCTCAATTTCTTTTTCTAAAGAACCTGCGTTAATACCTATTCTTATAGGAATATTATTAGTTTTTGCCAGAGCAACAACTTTTTTTGTATGTTCTTCTTTACCAATATTGCCTGGATTTATTCTAAGTGCGTCAATCCCATTTTCAATACACTTGATTGCTAAACGATAATCAAAATGGATGTCAGCTATTAAAGGAATCGGAGAGTGTTTTTTTAATTCTTTGACAGCGTCAGCAGCTTCCGGGTTAAGTATAGCTAATCTTACAAGCTCACAGCCTGATTCCGCTAAATTGTTAATTTGTTTTAAGGTAGATTTTATATCTCTTGTATCGGTGTTTGTCATTGACTGAACACTAATTGGAGCGTCTGCTCCAATTTTTACATTCCCAATTTGAATTTGTTTCGATTTCCTTCTTTGTATCATGATTTTTTCGTTCCTGATAAAATTATATTAGCATGAACAGATTAAGGAATGAAAATGGAAATTGCAATAATTTCGGATATACACGGAAACCTCGATGCCTTAGATAGTGTTCTTAAGGATATAAAAAAAGAAAACTGCAGTAAAATATTTTGTCTTGGTGATATAGTAATGGCAGGGCCTGAGCCTTGTGAGACATTACATAAAATCCGCACACTTATATCAGAAAAAGACTTTAACATAATTCAGGGGAATACAGACAAAATGTTGTCTGTATTTTCTTTTGATACCTATAATGAAATTTTAAAGACCAATATAGTTATGGCAAGTGCATATCTGGCTGACAGTAAATTGTTAAATGAAGAAGAAAAATTATTTTTAAAAAATCTTCCGCCCCAAAAAGAAATTCAAATAGGAAAAATAAAAATATTATTAGTGCATGGTTCACCAAGAAAAAATAATGAAAATATATATCCGAATTTGAAAATAGAAGATGTTGAAGAAATGATAAAAGGCACAAATGCCGATATAATTTTCTGCGGACATACCCATATGCCCTGCGGTTATCAAACAAATACAAGGCAGACAGTAGTGAATGCGGGAAGCGTGGGACGTCCGTTCAGCGAAGTTCCTGATTCCTGCTATGTTGTAATAGATATAAATGAAACAAATTCAAGTTATGATATAAAACATAAATTTGTAAAATATGATGTTGTAAAAGCATCAGAAAAAATAAAAAAACGTAAATTTGAAGGAGCGGATAAATTAGCAAAAATGTTATTAAAAGCTACATCAAGATATCCCGAATAAAAAATTGAATACATTTTGTTACATTTTTTTGGGAGAATGGCAAAAAAAACTTTTTGAATTTTTATAGTTCATGGACTTTGAAGAAAACTGCACAAAAGGAATTAAAATGAATATTATACAATCCCCGTCAATATTAATAAAAAAGAAATCAATGATAAATACAACTAAAATTCCTGCGTACGGTAATAAAAAAAATTCTTCCGCAAGTTTTAAAGGCGGGCCGATTACTTCACTTATAACTGAATCAGATAAACAAATAATAAATATATTCGGAAGATTTTACGGCGGAGTGGCTGACAGATTAGGCAGTAAACTTGCTTCATTATCCCAAGAAAGTAATATTTTTAAAAAGAACTCCCGTTTTGTATTAGAAAATGGAGTTCAATCAATCAAAGAAAAACCTGCTTGGAAATTATTTATGGAAAGTATAATCTTTCCTTTTACAACAATGCCAAGAAATATAATCAGCAAAGTTTTAAAAACCATACAAACAAATCCGAAGATAAAAAATGAAACAATAAAACAAAAAGCAAGAGAATTATACAAAACTCCTTTCCTCAGAATTCCGAGAAAACTAAATGATTTAGATTCCAAAACAAATAGTTTACAAGGAATATATGAAAAACTAACCGAAGCAATAAACGTATATGCAACTAATCTGACTAAACATGTTAAAAATGAAAACAAAGAAGACTATTTTGCAAGAGCAAAAAATTTTGCTATAAAGTCATTAAATAACAACGATCCGTCTAAAGAAGCGAAACAAGTAAGAGAATATTTTCAAGAATACTTGTATAAATTCAGCAACAAATTTTTTGATAAAAAAACCGGAAATTATAATACCGCCCAAGAACGTGCGCTAAACAGAATTGTAACCGGTTTAATACCTGCATATTTCCTTGCTAATGATGCATATAACTTATCGATTATGTGCGGTGATACAAAAGAAATGGCAACAAAAGAAGGAAAAAACAGACGCAAGCAAGAATTGACAAGAATATTTATGACTGCTTATGTCCAATTTATAATGTTTAGCGCATTTACAAAACAAGTAAATACAAACAAATGGTTCGCTCCTCTTATTTCAAGTTTAACAGTTTTACTCACCGAAACAGGCTCAAGAAAACATATAGGAAAACCAATATTTTTCTTAACAAAAGAAAAGGCAAAAGCATATAATTTAAAACAAAAAAATAAAAATTCCAAACAACAGGAAACCCAAACCAATAAACCTCAAACTACTGAGAAACAAATGTATGTAGATACCCATATAGGTAAAGAGTCAAAGATTTTTAAAAGTTTCGGGGCAAGCAATAAAGAATCAGACAGTAAAGTAAAATCAGAAACAAAAGAAAATACAACTTCTTCAAAAGAGAAAAAAGAAGAGCCTAAAAAAGCTTTATTAAACTTCAAAACCGTAGGTCAACTTGCATTAGTTGCACTTGGTGCCGGTATTGGTATAAGTATATTAAAAAACAGCGAGCTAACAAAAAATAGTAAGCCTGTAAAAGCAATAAAAGATTTAGCAAAATACATAAAAGAAAAAATATATAATCCATTGGCATTTAAAGATTTTCAAATCAGTAAAGAAGAATTTGATAAAATTACTTCAAGCTTAAGTAATGCTGAATGTGCAGAAATAGCACAAGGTCATGAATTTATAAAAAATAAATACGGAAAAGAAATGGCGGACGGAACAATAAAAATCTTTAAGTCCAAAATATCACCCGAAAAAATACCTCAAATATTAGAGGCAATTCATAATGCCATAATCCAAAACGGAATTTCGTTAACGGATGAACAATATCAAATATTAACAAAAGCAATAGCAAGAGCAATAAAAGTAAATCCGACATTAATTGCGGAAAACAAATTTGATGAAATAGCATCTGCAGCAATAGACTTAATACCAAAAGAAAAAATAACTTTTGACAATGCTGCTATGTTAAAAACAATTTCAGCAGTACTAAAAGACAATGTAAAAGAAATTCCGGTTCAAGTTGAAACTAAATTAAAACCTTTTGTTGATGTTATAACAGAACCGTTTAAATTTATGATGTCAATAGCGAAAAAACCATATAACGGGTTACGGATAATAGTAAAAACACTTGCGAAACCAATTACCCAAAAGGCGGCAGAAGCTGAGCTTGGTACAAAAGAACTTAAAAATTATGAAAGAATTATAAATAATGCAGTTAAAACCATATTTGGCGAAGATAAAGTAAAAGAAGGCAATATAAGTCAAAAAATATTTGTAAATGCCATAGAAAAACTAAATAAAAAAACAATGCCATTCAGAACAGCAGAAAATGCATTAAATAAAGCGATTGCTTCAGGTACACAAGCAGAAATAAGTGCTGCACAAAAAGCATATAATCAGGCAAAAAATGACTTAATGGTATACGTAAAAACAGCAGTAGAGCAATCTTTTAACGGGGTAACACAATCAAGCAACAGTAATACCGAACTTGCTATGCTGGTAAAATTAGCTTCTTCCCTGGTTACTTCTATATTCTTAGTTGCTGATAACTATAACATGGTTATGATAAAATCAGATGGGGAAGATAAAAAGACCGCAGTCGAAAAAGCAAGAGAACGTGTAGTTCAAAGGTTAAGTGCTTTATTCTATCAAACAATGTTAATCCACTGGTTTAACTCTACATTCTGCTCATTATATCATAATTCATTGGGCGGAATGGCTGCAGTTGCCAGTATGAATACTATATCAACAGAAATATTAACCAGAAAATCTATAGGCATGCCTATTGGAAAGAAATCGTTTGAAGAATTGCAAGAAATTGACGAAAAGAATGAAAACAGAAAAGGTTTATTAGGCAAATACTTTAAGTTTATGAGATTATTAACAGGTAAAAAACCTTTAAAAGACAGAATGCCTAAGGCTAAAACAGATTCAAACGGAAATAAATTTGTTCCTTCTTATAAATTAAATAAAAATAAAAACACAACAAATTTAATTGAAATGTATACAAAATAAATTATATACGTTTTAATTTTTCTATTGTAGAATATAAATAAGCTGATGTAGCTCAGTTGGTAGAGCAACTGATTCGTAATCAGTAGGTCAAGGGTTCAAATCCCTTCATCAGCTTATTATTTAAATTACTCTAAAATTTTGTGTCCGTTATATGTCCATCAATAATAACAACAATGAATATTTAAGCTGTAACATCATTGAACATGGATTTGATGCTCAAATTAATTCCATAAATTTATGCTGCAGAGTTAGTAAAGATAATATTACAGGGAAAATTGTCTTAATGCCTAATTATAAAGGTGAAAAAATCAATTGGGATAATTTTTTTAAAATAACTTCAACTCTAAGGAATTATCAAAAATCAGGTAAAATAATTCCTCAATGTAAAGGATGTATATATCTAAAAAAGAAAGTATGGGATAATGAATTTTACATTAATACCATAAACATTAATAATTGGATAAAATGTAATGCCTCTTGTATATACTGTGACAGAAAAGAATACAAACATCATAAAGAATACAAAATTTACCCGCTCATAAAAAGTTTAGTTGAAAATAAATACTTAAGAATGCCTGTAGATATTACAATAGCGGGAGGAGAACCGTCAATAACATCAGATTTTGATAAATTATTAAAACTTTTTATAAAAAATAAAATTACTCCCGTAAGAGTTTTAACAAACGCTATAAAATACAATAAATATATAGAAAAAGGACTTCAAGAAGGGCTTATAAATATTCTTGTTTCTACTGATTCCGGTACAGAAGAGACATATAAAAGAATTAAATTGGTTAATAGACATAAAAACGTATGGAAAAACATTAAAAAATATGCAAAAAATCAAAAAAATAATACGTTAGTCAAAACAAAATATATCATTATTCCAAATTACAATGATAATCAAAAAGAAATATCAGAATACATACAAAGGAATATTGAAGCTAATGTAAAAGAAGGATATTTAGATGTAGAGATGTCAGCTTTTTACGGGAATCAATCAAACGGATATTTCATTGAGAAATTATATAATTTGTATAAATATGCACTGGAAGAAGCAAAAAATAAGGATATACAAATATTTGCATTTGACAGAATGCAATTAGTAATAAATAAAATAAATAATAATTTATAAAAAGTATTTACAATATATTTTTTTTTGGTAAGATAAGAATATAGATATTCCTCAGTAGCTCAATGGCAGAGCATTCGGCTGTTAACCGAAGGGTTGTAA
>CANROV010000044.1 GCA_947632315.1 Candidatus Gastranaerophilales bacterium | reverse complement strand
AAAATAATATAATTGTAATGGCTGTATGAAAAAATTATTTATAATAACAGGTGAATATTCCGGCGACAGGCATGCGGCGGATGTCGTAAAAGAATTAAAAAAAATTAATTCCGATATCGAAATAGAAGCAGTGGGCGGTGATAATTTAAAAAAAGAAGGGGTAAAATTATTTTGCGACCATTCAAAAATGTCTGCTATGGGTTTTAATCTTAAAATAATTTTAAATCATATTACCTTGGGAAGAAAAATAGCAAAGTATTTAAAAGATGATTATAAACCGGATATGGTTTTAATGGTTGATTATGGCGGATTTAATCTTAATTTGTCAAAAGTTCTAAAGAAGTACGGAATAAAAATATACTACTATATTCCGCCCCAGATTTGGGCTTCAAGAAAATGGAGAATAAAAACGGTAAAAAAATGTATAAGTAAAGTGTTAACAATATTTCCGTTTGAGAAAGAAATGTACGAAAAAGAGGGAATTAACTCAGAATTTGTCGGACATCCTCTTTTAGCGCAAATGCCTGAAAAAGCTGATAAAGATATGTTCTTTAAGGAATATGGCTTTAACAAAAATAAGAAGCTTATTTCAATTTTCCCCGGTTCAAGAGTGTTTGAAATAAACAATCTTTTGAAATTGTTTTTAGACTCGGCAAGAATAATAAGACAAAAATGTCCCGATGTTGAATTTGCACTATGTCAGGCGCCAAGTATAAAAGATAATTTAATATATTCTAAAATGGATGAATATAAAGATTTAAATATAAAAGTGTTAAAAAATAAAAATTATGAGTTACTCTCGGTATCAGACGGGTTAATTCTTGCATCAGGTACGGTTGCACTTGAAGCTGCATTGTATGAAACACCTATGATAATTAGTTATAAAGGCCCCTGGTTATTATACGGAATATATAGACTCGTAAGATGTATAAAAAAAGTAAGCCTGCCTAATATAATTACGGGTGAAGATATAGTTCCTGAGTTAATTCAAATGAAAGCAAAGCCTGATATTATTGCGGATAATATAATTAATATTATAAATAATATAGAATTTCGTGATAATATGATAAAAGAATTGCGAAATGTAAAGCGGAAATTAATGACATCAGGCAGTGCCATGAAAACGGCAAAAATAATAAGCAGTGATATTTAGAAGATTCTTAAAATAATTTTTTTTCATAAATTATAAATTATGTTAAGATATTAATGTAACAGTTTATTACAAAAAGGCAAAATTTTTTATTTATAGATTTATAATGAATGTATTTAGGACTAAAAATGCAAAAAGATACTAATATAACAGAATTAAATAATAAAACTCCCTTTCCCGAAAAAAATAAAATAATAACAAATCCAATAGATAAAACAGGTTTGGTTGCAAAAATCAATATATTAGGGAATGGTATGAATCATGGGAAAATGGTTCACGTCGCTTCTCATCATTCCGAAAAAGCATACGGGACAGCTGATTATATTGAATTCTATAAGCATACAAATGAAATTATAAATACATATAAAGATTTGAAAGATGCTCAAAATTTATTCCATAACTTGTTTGTTTCAAAATTAAATTGTGCATATACTGCATTAGGCATAATCAATGAACAGTCAAATGTAATAAATATAAAGTTATTAGACAAAAATTCAAATGTATATTCATTTAAAGTATTTATGTCTGATTCCGAAAATGAAATAATAAAATCATTATCTGCCGGCGAAATTTCAATTCATGACAATAGTGCATTTTTGAAAATTTCATCATTAAATAACCTGCCGTCAGTGATTATACCTGTTAAACAAAAAGGAAAAAATATTTGTATTGCACTTGCAAGTGATTATAATATACATAATCATTTATGCCTTTACCAAATGGCTGCTTCCAATTTAGGTTTGATTGTTGAAAATTCACTGTTGTATGACAGAGTAACTCAAGATTCTAATATGGATAGCTTAACAAACCTCTATTCACACAGAAGATTTCATGAATTGTTATCTCAAGAATTGGCATATGCTTCCTCAAGTAATACAAAAGTGTCCGTTTTAATATTTGATATAAATAATATGGGGCAAATAAACAAAGACTACGGACACGCAAAAGGTGACGAAGTAATAAAAATAGTTGCAAGTAAAATACACGAAAATATCAAGAAACAAGATATTGCAGCCAGATACGGCGGAGATAAAATATCGGTAATCCTTAGAAATATGAATGCGGAAGAAGCTAAATATATGGCTGAATACTTAACTTATACGCTTTCATGCTGTCTTGTGGATGATATTGGCCCTGTTAATAAGTTATCCGTAGGTATTGCTACATATCCTGATGACTCTATGGATAAAGAAAAATTGTTAATATTGGCGGAACAAGCCGTTTTGGTATCTAAAACCAGAGGGTATAAAAACGGAATATCTACAATTGTTTCAACTCAAGATTATGATTTTTGGGATGATGCCGCATTAAATTCTTTTGCTATAGTAATGGCAAAAAGACATTCTCAGCTTGGTATTAATTTTGAAGAAGCACTTGTAGAACAATTCCAAAATGAAAATATTGTTTCGCAGAATCATTTAATAGAAGTTGTAACATCTTTAGCAAGCACAATTGATGCGAAAGATGAATATACAAAAGACCATTCTTCGTCAGTATCAAGATATTCCGTTGCATTGGCAAGAGCCATAAATTTATCAGAAAAAGAGGTTGAGCGTATTAAATTAGGTGCGCTTCTTCATGATATAGGGAAAATCGGAATACCAGAAGATGTTTTGAAAAAACCGGCAAAATTAACAGACGAAGAATTTAAAATTATTCAACAACATCCGTTAATAGGTGTTCAAAAAATTTTAGAACCTAATCCTTTATTACATGATTTAATTCCGATAGTTAAATTTCACCACGAAAGATGGGATGGCAAAGGATATCCGTTCGGATTAAAAGGTGAAGACATACCATTAGCCGCAAGAATAGTTGCCGTAGCAGATACATATCACGCTTTAATTAGTGACAGACCCTACAGAAAAGGCTTGGATGTTGAAACTGCTTGTTCAATATTGGAAGAAGGTGCAGGTATTCAATGGGATAAAGAACTGGTAAGACAGTTTATTGCTATTGCGCCTTCATTAGCTACTAAAATTTAATACCTGCTTTATTTCTGATATATCATATTAATGAAGTATTTGTATTGTATATGAAAAAATTATAAAATAATATTATGCTATAATAAATTAAGAATAAATGTTAATTTATGTAACAAGCAATAATTTATATACTTAAGTTATAAATTATATAGTCGATATAATAATAGTAGTATTTTATTGGTGGTATTAATGAGTTCTTACGAATTAAAAGAAAGTTTGGACTTAGTTCTAAACAACGAGGAAGAGAGTAATAAACATACAGTTCTCATCGTTGATGATGAGGAAAATAACTTAATGCTTTTAAAAAGAACTTTTAGAGGTAAATATAATTTACTTACGGCGCATAATGGCGTTGAAGCATTGGAAGTAGTAAAAAAATACGGGCCTGAAATATCACTTATTGTAAGCGATCAAAAAATGCCGGTAATGGAAGGTACCGAATTTTTAAAGGAAGTTAATAAAAACAATCCTCAAATAATTAAAATTCTGTTAACAGGTCATGTCGGAACGGATATTATAGTTTCAGCAATCAATGATTGTAATTTATTTCAATATATTTTAAAACCGTTTGACCCTGAAGAGTTGAAAATAAGTGTTGAAAGCGGAATAGAAAAATATTCAATGGCTTCAAACAATAAAATATTTTATAACGAATTAAAAAAATTATTTTATAAGACCATAAGAGCGATGTCAAATGCACTTGATACAAAAGATGCATATACAAACGGTCATTCTCTCAGGGTTACTATTTATTCAATGATACTTGCAAGAGCATTAAATTTTGATGATACTTTTTTAGAAGATTTAGAAATTGCCGGTTTGCTTCATGATATTGGTAAAATAGCGATGCCGAAAAGTATATTGTGTAAAAACGGCAAATTAACAGATGATGAATTTTTAGTAATGAAATCACATCCTGTAAAAGGTGAAAAAATTGTAATTAATATAAATAAACTTCAAATGATTGCGGAATGGGTAAAATCACATCATGAAAAATATGATGGGAAAGGTTATCCTGACGGGTTAAAAGGTGAAGAAATACCATTGGCAGGCCGTATAATAGCTATAGCTGATACGTATGATGCTATGACTTCCACTCGTCCTTATAGAACAGCATTATCACATGAAGTTGCTATCGCTGAGATTAAAAGGTGTGCAGGTACACAATTTGATCCCAAGTTAGCTGAATTATTTGTTTCACTTGAAGCTAAAGTAGCAGAGGCTAAGAGTAATCCTGAAGCTGCTTATGCTAAGTATTCAATACTTCAAAGAAATATTGATTTTAAACTGCCTACGGAAGTAGTTTAAAAGTATTTTATTCTAATGAATTTATTGTAATTTTGAGACAATCGCTGAATTGTTTTTCAATTTTTTGTGTTAAATCATTGGAAGCATTGAGCCAAAAATTAGGTGATACAAGAATTTTTTTCTCATCGCCGTTTTCGTTCGTTTTCAATATAAGAGGGTCATTACCTTTAAATTCACTCAAAGAATCTTTTATTGCCATTAATTTTTCAAACGGTATTTCTTCTGCCAGTGATATTGTAATTATATTGCTGTTTTCAACAGGTTTAACGCTCTCTATAATTATTTGTTTTGAATTATCATCTCTTAGTTGATATTTACCGGATATAATAACTTTTTTTTCTTGAATAAGAAGTGAATTATAATTTTGAAGTGTTTTATGAAAAGCAACAAAAGGAATTTCGCCTGTTAAATCTTCAATAACACCTACTTTAATAAATTTTTCGGGATCGTCTTTTTTCGGAATGGTTCTTACATTACTAATAAGCCCGCAAATTGTTACATTTGTGTTATTGGATATATCTTCAAGTTGACTTATATTGTGTGTTGTCAGGAAAGGTAATTTATCCCTTATTGATTCTAAGGGATGGCTTGTTACGTAAAATCCCAATAATTCTTTTTCAAAATCCTGGATTTCTTTATCAGTAAATTCTTCATCACTTCCCATTAATTCAAAAGACTGCATTTGATAACTGCTTGGTGAATTACTTCCGCCTAACGCAGAAAATAAACTTACTTGTCCTAATTCTTTTGCCTGATATTCTTTTGCGGCTGCATTTAATATATTTTCAATATTATTATATACTTTTTTCCTTGAAGGTTCTAAACACTTAAATGCACCTGCTTTTGAGAAGTTTTCCATTGATTTTCTGTTTATACAGCGTGGGTTAATTCTGCCTGTAAAATCAGCTATTGATTTAAATTCACCGCCTCGTTCTCTTTCTTCAAGAACCTCTTTTAAAACGGCTTCTCCTATACCTTTTATAGAATTTAATCCGAATCTTATATTATTACCGTCCGGTGTAAATTCCGCATTAGATTTATTAATATCGGGTGCTAAAACTTTTATGCCTGTTTTTTGTGCTTCCGATATGTATAACTGAATTTTTTCAAGATCGTCTTTTGAATTAGTAAGCATAGCACATAAATATTCGACAGGATAATGTGCTTTTAAATACGCTGTTTGGTAAGCAACAAAAGCATAACACGCTGAATGAGACCTGTTAAAACAATAGCTCGCAAAACTTCCTATTTGATCAAAAAGTTCTTTTGCGTCAGCTTCTTTCATACCTTTTTCTACGCATTTTTCAATAAATGGAGTTTCAAGCTGAGCCAGTTCCTCAGGGTGCTTCTTTGCCATTATACGTCTTACTTTATCAGCTCCTCCAAGCGTATAATCGGCAAGGACTTGGAATATCTGCATTATTTGTTCTTGATACACCATTGTTCCGTATGTATCTTTTAACACATCTTCTAATAAAGGATGAGCGTATGATATTTCTATTTGACCGTGTTTTCTTTTTACAAAGGTATCGACCATGCCTGACCCTAACGGCCCCGGACGAAACAGGGCAACTAAAGCGCCTAAATCTTCAAAAACGGTTGGTTTTAAATCACGAACAAGTTTTTTCATGCCTGCGGATTCTAACTGAAATACGCCATCTGTATTTCCTGTCGCAAGCATTTTAAATGTTTTTTCATCATCCAGCGGAATATTATTAATATCAATTTCAACTCCGTGCCGTTCTTTTATTAAATCCAGAGTCTGCATAATGATTGTTAAGTTCTTTAAGCCAAGGAAATCCATTTTTAACAATCCGATTTTTTCGCAATCTTCTTTTGGATATTCAGTAATGACATTTCCTTCTTTTGCATACTGAACGGGAACTATTTCATCCAAAGGCTGGTGGGAAATAATTACGCCGGCTGCGTGCATGCCTGTATTTTGTTTTATTCCTTCTATATTTTTTGCTTCATCTATTATTTTTCTTATAAGTGCATCTTCGTTATAAATATTCCTGAAATCGGGAGAGACTTCAAGTGCTTTATCAATAGTCATACCTACTTCTGACGGAACATATTGGCTTACTTTATTAGATATTTCAAACGGAAGATTCATAACTCTTGCAACAGCTTTTATGGCAGCTTTTGCTGAAAGTGTACCGAAAGTTATTATCTGGCAGACTTTATCTTTTCCGTATTTCTCTGTTACGTATTCTATTACACGTTCACGACCGTCACCAAAATCAATATCGACATCGGGCATGCTGATACGTTCAGGATTTAAGAACCTTTCAAACAACAGATGATGTTTAATCGGGTCTAAGTCGGTAATTCCCAGGGCATAAGCTACCAAACTTCCTGCCGCCGAGCCTCTTCCCGGGCCAACAGGTATTCCGTGAGTTTTTGCATAATTGATAAAATCCCAAACAATAAGGAAGTATGCGTCAAACCCCATTTTATTAATTACGCCTAATTCGTATTTACAACGCTCATCAATTTCTTCGGATATTGTTCCGTATCTTTTTTCAAGTCCTTTTCTAACCAGAAAGTTTAAATATGAAGGAATAGTATGGTCAAGAGGAACATCAAAAGACGGCAGAATATTTTCTCCCATTTTAATAATTACGTGGCATTTATCTGCAATTCTTGCGGTGTTTTCAATAGCTTCTTCAAATGTATCGGAGTCCAGCCATTTAAATGCTTCTCTTAGTTCGTCAACGGTTTTTACATAAAATTCCGTATTCGGTAAAAATTTGAATCTGTTTTCTTCTTCTTTCAGTGCATTAGTATTAATACATAAAAGTGTATCATGCCAGTTAGCATCTTCTTTTTTCAGATAGTGGCTGTCATTTGTAATTACAAGCGGGATATCAAGTTCTTTTGCAAGAGGAATTAGACCTTCATTTGCAATTTTTTCTTCTTTTAGTCCGTGGTCTTGGATTTCAATATAGTAATCGTCTTTAAAAAGATTCTTATACCATTTGGCGGTTTCTTTTGCTTCATCAATATTCCCGTTAATTATGCTTTTTGCTACTTCACCTTGAATGCACGCCGAAAGGCATATTAAGCCTTCCGAATGTTTTTCGAGTATTTCTCTGTTAATTCTGGGCTTATAGTAAAACCCGTCAATATGGGCAATACTGACAAGCTTTACTAGATTTTGGTAGCCTGTATTATTTTTTGCCAATAATATAAGATGATATAATTCTCTGTTATTTGCGTCTTTTTTTGTTATATCTCCGTGTAGTACATAAAATTCACAGCCTAAAATAACTTTAAATTGAGTGTCTTTAGATAAACGATATAACTCTATTGCCCCGTACATTACTCCGTGATCAGTAACGGCAACTGCTTCAAAACCATTATCTTTTGAAAAATTAATTAAGTCTTTATTCCTTATTGCTCCGTCCAGCAAGCTGTATTCAGAGTGCACATGTAACGGCACATAACGCATTTATATATCCCTTTAATCCCGACTTATATCATAATTTTATTGTACACACTCAAACTTTAAATGTAAATTAAAGATGTTTTTATGTAACAATTTCTCCTAATATTTTTCCTTGTGTATTTATAATCTCTTTTAGTTGTACTTTTTGGATAGTATCTTTTAAATTATCATTTCCGTTAATTAAAACATTTATGTAATTTTTTGTTATTCCTTTTAACAAATTTGTTTTTTTATCTCGAATTCTTTCGATAATTGCTTCATTTTGAGTATTTATATTATTCTTCAAAAATGTTTCAAGTTTACGGTCTGATATTTTTTGAATTAAATTAACTCTGCGTTTTTTTTCGTTCTCACTAATTTGATTAGGCATAATATCAGCTGGAGTTCCTTTTCTCCTTGAATATGGAA
Organism: Candidatus Gastranaerophilales bacterium; assembly: GCA_947632315.1. Lineage (GTDB taxonomy): Bacteria > Cyanobacteriota > Vampirovibrionia > Gastranaerophilales > Gastranaerophilaceae > Avigastranaerophilus. The sequence goes on along the minus strand of CANROV010000044.1, from coordinate 4,464 downwards.
ACACATGAATTCTTGTTATTTCAAGGCGGTTTAGATTATTTAAAGTTATTTCAAAGTCTTCTTCGGTTTCATCGGGAAACCCTGATATAATATCACTTCCTATAAAAGCATTATTAAATTTTTTGTTAATCATATCAACCAGTTCAAAAATTTGATTTTCAGTATATTTTCTGTTCATATTTTCTAATGTTTTATTACAAACTGATTGAAGTGACAAATGAAAATGAGGGCAGAATTTTTCTGAATTGGATAAAAAATCAATCAACTTTTCATTAAGCTCTATCGGATTCAAAGAGCCTAATCTATATCTTTTTATCGGAGTTTTTTCAATTGCTTCAAGTAAGGTTTGAAGAGTTTTTTTCTCGGGAAAATCATTTCCCCATTGACCGATATGAATACCCGTCAAAACGGCTTCATAATAACCGTTTGCTGAAAATATATTTATTTGTTCAATAATATTTTCAATTGAATTAGAACGATTTTTACCTCTTGCATAAGGGATAGTGCAATAACTGCACCTGTTGTTACAGCCGTCTTGTATTTTAACTTGGGCTCTTGTTCTGTTTGTTTTAATTATTTTTTCATATCGGAATAAATCTCGGCTGAAAATATCTGAAACGGAAAGTTTTATTTCACTATTTAAGATTTCTGCAATATCATTTTTTTCATAATTGCCTATAACATAATTGATAAAATCATTTTTTAAAAGATTTTCTTTTTCTAATTGTGCCATACATCCGGTAATAACGGTTTTAATTTTTGGATTTTCTTTTTTTGCTTTTTTTAAGAATGAAATATTTTTATTATCAGCCAATTGAGTTACGGAGCAGGAATTTAATATATAATAATCTGCTTCAGATACATTATTTACTTCAGCAAAACCATTATTAGTTAATTTCTGTGCAATAAGTGCCGATTCAATTTGATTGGTTTTACATCCCAGTGTTTTTATAAAAAATCTTTTCATAAGATAATTATAAACAAAAAAAATGTTTGCAGAGTATGCAAACATCAAATAAACACGAGGATATTAAGAGAGAGAGTAAAATTTTGTTTATAATCATTTTTCCTAAGAAGGTTGATTGTTTTCTCTTAATATTGCCTCATAAATATATATTAAATGCTCCTTGTTATTGCCTACATTTATATAAAGTTTTTTGTTTTTTAATAATTGCTTGTTTTATTAAATTAATTAATAAAACTTAACAATATCTTTTTTTCTTGACACAATAAGTAAAAAGTTCGTAAAATATCATTGATGTGTAGAATAGGCGCAATAAAATCAAAGAAATATTTACACCCGTCGATAGCTCTAAAGTTAATGCGTTCACAGCAAAAAGGACACGATAATTCGGGCTTCGCTTTTGTTATGCAGGATTTGGGCGGTATATTTGGGGCGCATAAGGATTTACCTATATTGTCAATGGCGGCAACTGTAGAAGGAACAAGAAAAGCGGAAGATATCCTTCATAACCTCGGGTTTAACAGAGTTTTACAGTGGGCGCCTGAAATTAATCACGATAAAAATTTAAAAATAGAACCAATGCCTAATTATATATTTGAGACTTTTCAATATCCCAAAAGTCATAAGTATGCTACTAAAGAAGAAAAAGAGGAACTGCTTGTAGATACCGGACTTCTGTTAAGAAAAGAATTGGAAAAAGATAATTCGGGATTTATGTATTCTTTTTGGCCTGATGTTTTGACTTTAAAAGAAATAGGAAGTCCTAAGGATATAGGTACTTATTTCGGTTTATGGGAAGAAAATGAGGAATTATGTGCAAAAATTATTACGGCGCAGTGCAGACAAAATACGAATTATGACATTGTTAGATATGCCGCACATCCGTTTTTCCTTGAAGGCTATACTATTCTGGCAAATGGTGAAAATACTTTTTTTGAAAAAAACAGAGATTATCAACAATCTTTGTATAAAGGATATATTGGTTTTGAGTCTGATTCACAGTGTTTTCTTTATACACTGCATTATGTTAATAAAGTATTAAAATGGCCTATTCAATATTATAAGCATACTATTACCCCTCTTCCATATGAAGAAATTGAAAAACGGCCTGACCGAGATGTTTTATTAAGAATAAAAGCTTCATTATCTCATCTTGAAATAAACGGGCCGAATACAATCTTAGGAGTTTTGCCCGATGGCGAGTTATTGTGTGTATGCGACGCAAAAAAATTAAGACCTGTTGTTATTGGCAGAACGGATGATACTGTTATAATGACATCGGAAGTTACGGGTATTAACGATGTTTTACCTGACAGAGATACTTCAAAAGACATTTATCCTAATGAAAAGGAAACGATAATAGTTGCAAATGATTTGACGGTGAAAAGATGGCAGCAGTAAAAATAAATCAATTACATTTGGATGATTTACCTTGGATTATAGAATTTGATGAAACAAAGTGTATCAGATGCGGTAAATGCACTGCGGTATGTTCTTTTGGCGCAATAAAACCTGAAATTGAAAAAAGGTTGAAGAATCAAGACGGGTTGCAAAAACCGTCATTTAATAAAGTTTTGGTTATTAAACAGCAAATATCATTTCAACATCATTGTATCGGCTGCGGAATGTGTACGAGAGTTTGTCCTAATGGGGCTATAAAAGCTATCAGAAATCTAAATGATAAATATTCTGTAAAATACAGAGCTGCAAAAGCCGATTCACTTAAAAAAGGCGGAAGGTCTAATCTTAATACAGAAGGCAGAACTCTTGATAAAATCAAAATAGGCAGAATATCTCAAATGACAGACCCTTCTTTAGACGCTGCACGCCATCAGTTTGAACTTAGGACTCCGTTCGGCAGAATTCTTTCTGCCGATAAATTAAATATGAGTGTGAAGGACGGAAATCTTGAGATGTCATATCAGCTTCCGCCTAACAGATGGATTTATCCCGTTATTATGGGGGATATGTCTATAGGTGCAGTATCGTGGCGTATGTGGGAAGCTATGGCTGTTGCTACCGCATATTTGAATGAAGTTGTAGGTCTTCCCGTCAGAATGTGTACGGGGGAAGGCGGTATTCCCGTTAAACTGTTAAAATCAAAATATGTAAAATATATGATTCTTCAAATTGCTTCCGGGCATTTTGGCTGGAATAGAATTGTTCAAGCCATGCCTGAGATGATAGAAGATCCTGCAGGAATATTAATTAAGATAGGGCAGGGTGCTAAACCGGGTGACGGCGGATTATTAATGGCAAGCAAGGTAGCTCGTTACGTACAGGAAATAAGAGGAGTTCCGAGAGCTGATTTGTTGAGTCCTCCTACTCATCAAGGTTTGTATTCAATTGAAGAATCAGTGCAAAAGATGTTTCTTTCAATGAATGCCGCATTTAATTTCAGGGTACCCGTTGCAATTAAAGTAGCTGCGTCTGTTACCAGTGTATCTGTTTACAATAATCTTTTAAGAGACCCATATAATATAGTAGGCGGATTTTTTATTGACGGATTAGCAGCAGGAACGGGGGCTGCGCATGAAATATCATTAAATCATACTGGACATCCGATAACATCAAAATTAAGAGATTGTTATCTTGCGGCTGTTCATCAGGGAAGGCAGGGAGAAATTCCTTTGTTTGCGGGCGGAGGTCTCGGACAAACGGGAAGTTTTGCCGCAGATGCATTTAAACTTATTTGCTTGGGAGCTAATGGTGTATTTACAGGCAGACTATTACTTGAAATAGCTGGTTGTGTAGGGAATGATACGGGAAAGTGCAATTCTTGTAATACGGGTTTATGCCCTGCAGGTATTGCTACGCAGGATGTTTGCCTTACAAAAAGACTTGATATAGATGAGGTTGCACAAAATATTGTTAATTATTTTATAGCAACAGATATGGAACTAAAAAAACTTATGGGGCCTATCGGTAATTCATCACTGCCGATTGGACGTTCTGATGCCCTAATTACAGTTGATAAACACGTTTCAAACAGACTTGATATTCAATATGTTTGTTAAAATATGGAATTATGCTTATGAATGATGAATTTTTAAAAATAAATACGCTTACCGATAATAAAAGAATGTCTACTCAAGAGCTTTTGCAGTTAATAACAGCAAAGATAGAAGAGGGATATATAAATTTTGAAATAGAAGCTTGCGGTCAGCATAATATAGGCGGTTCTTCGTGGGCAAAAGAAAAAGGGAATACGTTAACATTTAAAATTAAAAATCCCGGTCAGCGAGTTGGTGCTATGGCACTAAAGGGTACAAAAATTATTGTTGAAGGGTCTGCTCCTGCTGATGTTGGCTGGTTAAATTCAGGTGCTGAAATAATTGTAAAAGGTGATTGCGGTGATACTGCTGCACATTGTTCCGCAGGCGGAAAAATTTATACATCGGGCCGTGTTGGTACTCGTTCAGGTGCATTAATGAAACATGACCCTAAATTTGAACCTCCCGAGTTTTGGGTTTTAAAAAATACCGGTTCATTCAGTTTTG
>CANROV010000043.1 GCA_947632315.1 Candidatus Gastranaerophilales bacterium | reverse complement strand
ATTTTAGTTCTGTTAATAACTTCATCAAAATCAATTTTATGAGCATCAAAATCAGGGCCGTCTATGCAGGCAAATTTAACTTCACCGCCGACTGTAACTCTGCAGGCACCGCACATGCCTGTTCCATCAATCATAATAGGATTCATGCTTGCTTCTGTTTTAATGCCTTTTTCTCTAGTAAGATTAGCAACAGCTCTCATCATAGGCATAGGGCCGACAGCAATAACATAATCAACTTTTTCTTTGTTCATTATATCAGCTAAGACTTCCGTTACAAATCCTTTATGTCCTAAAGAACCGTCATCCGTAGCAACATGAAGTTCCGTACAAGCTGTTTTCATTTTATCCTGCCAGAATAATAAGTCTTTATTTCTTGCACCGGTAATCATATGTACTTTATTTCCTGCTTCAAAGAATGCTTTTGAAATCAAATAACAAGGTGCAGCACCATAACCGCCAGCGACACAAACAACAGTACCGTATTTTTCTATTTCGGTAGGTCTGCCTAAAGGGCCTACAACATCAACTATTTCTTCACCCACTTCAAGCATAGCAAGTTTTTTTGTTGTATAACCAACAGCCATAAATACTACCGTTAATATACCTTTTTCTCTATCAACATCAGCTATTGTAATCGGAACTCTTTCACCTTCCTCTTCAACCCTGAAAATGATAAACTGCCCTGCTTTTGCATTCCTTGTAACATAAGGTGCTTGTATTTTTAATTCATATTGATTAGGGCATAATTCAATTTTATCTAATATTTTATAACCCACGGGATTATTCCTCCTTTTTCTTTATCTTGGAAATATTATAACATAAAAAAAGACCGCAACGCGGTCTTGATAAAAATAACAAACAATAATGTAAGGAGGGGGGGGGGAAATTTTTATATTTGATAAGATGAATTAATAAATGCCAATGCCAATTCACCGGCTGTTTTATCGGAAATATTATCACCAAATTCATCTTTTGCAATTTTAGATGCAAATATATAATCAGCTTCAAAAGCCTTCATAAAATCTTCAATTCTTGCTGATTGTTCAGCATTTACATATTTAGACACATCAACAGTTTTTTTTGCCTTTACGGGTAATATATCTGCATTTTGTGCAGCCAAATAACCCAATACTTCTTTTGAATCTACTTGTTTATTTTGCTTTTCTCCGTTTGTTTTTTCTTTATCAGCTCCTTTTGTCAAGTCCTCCTTTGCTTCTTGTTTAAAATACTGATTCCCTGCTATGCCGAATCTTATAGGATTAATGTTTGTCATATGCTTTCCTCCTTATTGTTTGTTACATTAAGGTTATCGACATATTTTTAATGAACTTTAGGTTTTATATCAATTTTTAAATCTTTTTTGTTACATTTGTTAATATTACAAATTTAATTATTAAACTGACATCTTTAAATTAAAAAATGCGGAGAAAGTTGAAAAAACGAGAAAACACCTATATTTATTTACATTAAATTTTCAACAATGTATAATTAACACATAATTTTTTAAGCTTAGTTATAATCATAGTTAAGAAGGAGAATTTTTTGGCTAATAGTATTCTTGCGTCAGATGGTACAGAAAAAGACAAGGAGGCGAAAAGCCTTCAAAAGTCAGTTAGAATATGTATTTGCTATCACAAAGATTCTCCGATGATTAAAAATGAAATTTTATGTCCTATTCATGCCGGCAAAGCATTATCAGATATTGACCTTGGAATATTAGGAGATAATACGGGCGATAACATATCCGAGAAGAATCCTTATTTTTGTGAATTAACAGTAATTTATTGGTTATGGAAGAATGATAAATCTGATATTAAAGGTTTGTTTCATTACCGAAGATTTCTGAATTTAAGAACTTATGATACAAAATTCTATAAGTTTTCTAAGAATTTCACAACAAAGTATGGTTTATCAAGCTCTCGTATAAACGAATTATTTGATAAATATGATATAATACTTCCTCATTGTTCTTTTGTAGAAGAAGAAACGACATATAAAAATTATCAAGATAAACACTGCCAATCAGATATGGATAAAGCACTTGAAATTATAAAAATTAAATATCCGAAAATGTATGATATGGCTATTCAAGTTATTAAAAATAAAAAAGCAATTTACATAGCTAATATATTAATAGCAAAAAAAGAATTATTTGATGAATATGCAGCTTGGCTGTTTGATATTTTGTTTGAACTGGAGAAACAAATTCAACCGGAAGTATTAAAAAGAGATGATTATCAGAAAAGAGCATACGGATTTTTAAGTGAAAGACTAACATTAATATTTATAAATCATAAAATAAAAGAAGGAATTAAAGCAGCTAATGCACCATTGTTAACTATTGAGCCGAAATTCACGAAATATATAAATTATAAGTTTAATCATGTTATAAGAAACAGAATTTTAATAAAACTCGGTATAAAAAAGGAAAAGTATAAATTAAAATACAGAAAAATTGAGGAAGGTAAGCTATTATGAGAATAAAAAATATACCAGCCAATTATAAAGCTTACCAAACAATTTTATATCAAAAAACGAAATATATTTAATCTAGTGTCTGCTTTTTTCCCATAAATAAGCCGTTTTGATACTTTCTTCCAATGTTTTTTCAGAATGCCAATCTAAGATTTTTTTGGCTTTTGAAGCATCAGCAAATAATTTAGCAGCATCTCCGTCACGTCTTGGCTCTAATTTCACTTTTATATCTTTTCCTGTTACGGATTTTGCGGTATCAAACACTTCTTTAACACTGTTTCCCTGTTCTGTTCCGATATTAAACACATCGGATTTTTGATGTTCTTTTAAATATAAATATGCTTTCATATGAGCTTTGGCCATATCTTCAACATTTACATAATCTCTGATACAAGTACCGTCAAAAGTATCATAATCAGTACCAAATATTTTAAAGATGTTATCTTTTTCAAATACCGATTTCAAAATATTAGGTATTAAATGAGTCTCAGGATCATGCCATTCTCCGGTTCTTGTTTTACTGTCGGCACCTGCTACATTGAAATATCTTAATTTGACAGATTTTAAACCGTAAGCAATTTCATAATCATCAAGAATGTTTTCAATCATCAATTTAGTTCTGCCATAAGGATTTAAAGGATTTTTCTTATGTTTTTCATCCAACGGAGTATATTCAGGCTCACCATAGACCGCACAAGTTGAAGAAAAAACTATATTTTTTACATTATTTTCAATCATACTATCCAATAAATTTAATGTTCCTAGTATATTATTTTTATAATACTTAGAAGGGTTTTTAACACTTTCTTCAACCTGAATATATCCCGCAAAATGTATAACTGCGTCTATATCATATTGCTTGAAAACACTTTTTATATCATCTATATCTCTTAAATCCCCTTTAACAAAATGTAAATTACCAATATTTTTCAATGCATTAATAGTTTCAATATGTCCGTTTTCAAGATTATCAAATATAACAATTTCTTTTCCCCGTTCAAGAAAATGTATTGCACAATGACCGCCTATATATCCCGCTCCGCCCGTAATTAAAATCATTATTTATACCCTTTCTTTTTCATTTTCTGCAGGTTTATTTACAACTACTTGAGGGAACGGAATTTCTATTCCTTCTTTTTCAAACCGCTCTTTTACCATTTGATTAAATTTACGTTTAATCATCCACTGTTCCTGCGGAGTCGTTTTTATTCTGCACAATATTACAAGAGATGAATCTTGAAATTCATTTAATCCGAAAACTTCTATATCCGACAAAACATACTTTGAGTACTCGGGCATTTCTTTAAGCTCTTTTCCCAGTTCTTTTAATACTTTTATTGCGTGTGTTATGTTTGTGTTATAACCTACGGATAAATTAAATACAGGCATGGAAAAATCTTTGGTTTGATTTATTATTGTATCAATCTGCCCATTTCTTAAAAAATGTACATCCCCATTAAATGTTCTTATAACTATCATAGTTAAAGTAACTTTTTCTACGGTGCCTGTTGAATTATTTACGGTAACAAAATCGCCGACCCTTAATTGACCTGTTAAAATAATAGAAAGCCCGGTAAATAAATCTTCAATAAATTTTTTGGCGCCAAAACCTACGGCAACACCTAAAACACCTGCCGTAGCAAGAATCGGTTTCATATCAACTCCGAAATTTGCCAGTATATTTGTTGTAAAAAATAATATTAATACAGCGTCAACTATATATATTCCAAGCTGTCTGATTGTTTGATATTGTTTTCGTGTTTCATTATCCTGTATTCTGTTTATTACCTTATCAAAAAATATATGAAGCACTTTATTTACAAAACGCATTACAATGACAAATAATATTATTTCTATTATTGCCCTTGAAATAACAAATAAATCTATTTTCGACAAATTATTTGAAATTATGTCGCTAACGTAACCTTTCATTTTGTCCCCTCTAATTTTTTATTCTTATTTAATAAGAATAAAAACACAAATATAAGTCAATAGTTATAATTTCTCTATTTTACCCCACAGAGGATAATAATAAATAATAACGGTATCTTTATCGGAAAGAGTCGCATTTCCGCCTAAAATAAAGTTTGTTAATGAACCGACACCCGGAATGGGAGTTAACGCCCACTTAATCGGGAATACCAATAAAGAAAGGTTTAATCCTTTTTTAATATAAAACCCTTTTATTTTTGAACTGTCAATCCCATCTATTTGAAAGTTATCAACAATAATGGTACCCGGGATACCATTCATTCCTTTTGTTAAATAGGTGCTGACTTGAGCTTTTACGGGAGTTCCTTGTTTTATAATTATTTGATTCTTATATTTAACATTGGTTCTGACGGTAAAATTTAACATTTGACCATCATATATACCGTCTTTTTTTGTAGTTATTTTTTCATTAATCTTAAGCTTAATCGGAATTCCTTCAAAGGATTCATAATTATATTTATCATATGAAACAGGCTTTGTAAGCTCAACACTGCCAAGAGTTTCATCTATAAATTCATCTCTTAATATTTCAGCCTTTGAACTCAAAGCACAAAATGCTAAAATGGTTATCACAAATAAAAATTTGTTGAACACTTTATTCATAATTAACAGCCTTTTTTGAGCCTGATTTTATTTTTTCCGCAAGCTTTTTTCTGTTCTCAATTGAAGTTAATAAGAAATTTTGATATGCTTCATTTTCCAAATATTCATTATTTTTTAAGAAATAAGGATATTTTGTATAAATATATTCATAAACGTTTGCAAGTCTTTTAGATGTCAAATTAGCCCTTGCAATTTTATCATACCTTTTTTGAGGATATGCTTTATTCATATAAATAATAAGGGCAATCGGGTTATAACCTGCGTTAACCATTAAATCAACAGCAAGCTTATCAAAGAATATTTCATATTTCTTAGGCGCACATTTAATTTGTACGGAAGTTAACATTCCTTTAAAAACACCGTGATAAGACTCTGAAGATTTGCAAATTTCTCTCGCTAAAAATGCCGCTATTTCGGCGTCATCCGAAGCAAATTTCAAATTTTTATCATATACAACTATTTGTCTTTTCGTTAATCCCGGCTCTAATTTAACTAAATCATTCTTGCTGTTATAAACAAATATCATTCTTAACTCAATTTTATTTGAATTTAATATTTTGAATCCAATATCCGATATTTGTTTTTGCACGGCAATATCATTAATTATTTCACTTGAAGAAACAGATTCCTGTGCCATAGCTCCTAAAGCAGATATAAACATAATTAAAAAAGACAACAAAAACTTTTTCATAAATTAATTCCTAACTTAGTAAGTATATTATAAACTAAGTTAGGAATTATTAAAACAAAAAGTAAAGTTTTTCTAAATTTTAACAAGAATAAAAACGGTATCCTTTTCAGCTTTTACAGAGTGCATAACATTTTTTTCCAACATAAAAAGCTGACCTTTTTTAACCTTATATTTTTTACCGCTATCATCAGATTCATCAGGCAAATCACAACTGCAAGCCTGACATGTACAATTTGCGTCGTGATCAAATTTTATTTCAAGTTCACCATCCGCAACATAAATACAAACATTAGTATGCGCCATATGAGGTTCAATTTCCTGATGTTTTTTTAAAGCGACTAATTTTAAATGTGATCCGTTATTTTCCATCAATTCAACAATTTCACGGTCTGAATCCTTTAAATTTATTAATTCATCTATTTCTAAAGGTCTGTATAGCATAATTTTCTCCTTCCGTAAAAGAGAATAAATTAAATATTGATTTTTATTAACCTAAAATTTAACATAACCATCTGAATAATATTTTTATTTGCAAAATAAAAATCTAAAAAGTTATAATAATAAATAAATAAGGGAGTGAAAATGGAAGAATTATATAAAAATAAAATATTTCAAATATTGAAGTGGCTGTTTATAATTTCATCAATAATATTTACAGCATACGCAACATACACATACAGAGGCCTATATGCAGACGGGGCTTTTTATATTTTGGATTTATTAAACAGTTTTTCAGACTGTGTTTTTAAAATTTCAGCAGAACCTGATTGTCATCCCAGATATTTTATTTCATTTTTATTTCAGTTCCCGGCAATATTTTCCAACAGGATATTAATGATAAATAATAAATTTATTTTAATGCGTATATATACCGCATCCTTATTTATATTGCCTTTACTTGCTTTATTTTGGAATTACAAATTAAGTAAACGAACCAAAAGAATTGATATATTCTTTTGGAGTCTTTTTACATACAGTGCCGTTGTAATTACATATTCAATTTTCTGTGTTGTCGAATCTATAATAGGAGCTATTTTGCATTTTATTTTATGGAATTATTTAGCTTCAAACATAGAATATAAAAAAAGAGATATAATAGGGATATTATTTTTAATATGGATGATGTTCGGCACATATGAATATGTAATACTGCTGGGAATAATATTTTTTATAGCTTCTTGTTATTATGTAATACAGGAAAAAGATTTAAAATCACAAATAATAAAAAGCATAATAGGTTTCGGAGGATTATTTGCTTCCATATTTAATATAATATCCGTAATAAATGCACCCGGTGAAGAGGGTGAAATCACCAGATTTTTTAAAGAAGCATATGATTTTGTTCCTCACATGTTAAACCTTAATATGAGTATAAGCATTCTGACTTTAATTATACTGTTTATACTTATATTCAAAAAAACAAAGTTAAATGTAACTGCAATAAGTATAATAACAGCAATATATTTGATAGTATTTATAAGATTGCTTAATATATTAAATTTATCAATATATCCCATGTGGGAACAGCATTTCAGAACAATAACCTGCTGGATTATTCCTTTAATATTTATCATTATGTATATCAAAGACAGATTTAATATAAAAATAAATGAAATAAAATTTACAAATTATATATGCATAATTTTATTATGCGGAATATTTCAAACTTGCTGGCAAGTAGTTAATACATATTACTGGGATAAGAATATTCAATATTTGAAGGATGAATTAAATAAATGTGAAGAATTATTATATATTCCGGCAGAACACGAAGTAATATCTGATTTTCATCACCCCGATTTAAGAAGATATATATATCATGGAATATATGCAGCAACAAGTATTTTGGTATCTGAAACATACAAACAAAAAACATTATTAGTTAATTATGACGAAAACCAAGATGACGGAAATCTTAGTTTTAGAAACAGATTATATGTATACCCCAATGAAAAAAATAAAATGTCAATTCCTTACGGTGCAGAAATAAGTATAAAAAACAAATTTTGGGATTTAACAGAGTGTGCCAATGCACTTGACAAATATAACAAAGAACACAATATACAAACTGACAGATAAAATAGAAAATATTTAAGTAAAGTTAAAAATCTGCTATAATAAAAGAATGAAAGAAACAATAAAAAGTATTCTTGAAAAATATGTAAAGATATCCTGTGAAAGCACGTTTATAGTAGGTTTTTCAGGCGGATGGGATTCCATGTGCTTATTAGATATTATGAATAAGCTTTCACAAGAATACGGATTTTTACTCGTTGCGGCTCATTTAAACCATAATTGGAGAGGGAAAGAATCGGAAGCGGAAAAAGAACGCTGCCTTGCATTTTGTGAAGAGAATGATATTACATTTATTTCAGACACTTTAGCGGAAGGAACTAAAGCAAGTGAGCTTGTAGCAAGAGAAATGCGCTATGATTTTTTTAAACGCTGTGCCGAAGAATTTGAAGCGGATGCTATTTTGACTGCTCATACCAAAAGTGATAATGCAGAAACAATTTTATACAGAATTATTAAAGGCACAGGACTTAACGGACTTGAAGGAATAAAAGAGGTCAGAGATTTAGGCGGATTTAAAGTAATACGCCCCATTTTAAATTTTTCAAGAAAAGATATTGAAGAATACTGTATAAAACATGAGTTATATCCGAATAATGATTCAAGCAACTCAAATACAAAGTATGCAAGAAATAATATCAGACATAATATCATGCCTGCCATAAAAGTAATAAATCCTAATATAGAAAATGCCTTAATAACTCTTGCAGATATAGCTTCAGGCAATAATAAAGTAATAAATGAATTAATGCAGAATATCGAAAATCAAATAACAATAGGGGATAAATGGCTTACGCAAAATTTTCTTATATTAAATTCAGCAATAAAACAACATTTTGTGTATAAGCTTTTATTAAAAAATGATATAGAAGCAAGTTTTTCAAAAATACAGGAATTATTAAATTTTATAGCGGATAATCAAAAATCAAAGACGGGGAAAACGCTTTCAATCACAAGTGATTTATGGCTCTTTGTTTCACATAAATATACATATCTTGTACACTCGGACAATTACAAAAAAATAGAAGAAGAAATTAAAATAGACGAACCCGGAATTTATACTTTAAACAATAAATACAAACTAATAATTGAAAAGAATAACAAAGAAATAGACAAATATCCAAAAGCTGTAAGCAATAAAGCATATGTTAATTTAAGCGGAACAGGATTTCCGTTCACGCTCAGGACTCGAAGAAACGGGGATATAATTCAGCCGTTTGGCATGCAGGGGAAAATGAAATTAAAGAAATATTTCATAAATAAAAATATTCCCGAACACGACAGAGATAAAATATTACTATTATGTAAAGATAAAGAAGTATTATGGGTAATAGGTTCAGGAATCAGTGAGAAATTAAGAGCCGATTCTATCCCTGAATATCAAATTAAACTGGAGATAACAGAAAATGAGCGAACAGGATAAAAATATTAAAGACCTAAAAATTTTAATAACGGAAGAACAAATACAAACTAAAATAAAAGAGCTTGCTCAAAAGATTGAAACAGCATACAACACAAATGAAGATATATACGTAATATGTGTTTTAAAAGGTTCGGTTATGTTTTGTGCCGATTTGGTAAAAGAATTTAAACATAACGTTCAAATGGAATTTATAAGAATATCAAGCTACGGTAATGAAACTAAATCAACAAATAATCTTCACGCAATAGATTTAACTCTTCCTAATCTTGAAGGTAAAAACGTATTAATAGTGGAAGATATAATAGATACGGGACTAACTGCAAGATTTTTAACAGATTTATTTAAAATAAAACATCATCCTCAAAAATTACTTTTTGTATCACTGTTGAATAAAAAATGTGCAAGACAAATTGACATAGAACCTGACTATTACGGATTTGAAGTTGATAATAAGTTTGTAGTAGGTTATGGACTTGATTATAAAGGATATTTTAGAAATCTTCCATACATAGGGTATTTCCCGTTATAAACTTAATCCTTTTTCAGTCGGCGCAGCAAAAAACATATCAAAATATTTTGAAAATTCTTCCCAGGAAAGTTCATAATGTTTTTGTGTATTATGGGGATTAACAATTGTAATTGTTCTTTTTTTAGGATTTATATCAAAAACGGCATAAGCGTGTTTTGCCCTGAATTGACGCTTAGGATCCATATATTTATCATAATTTCCTTTATGAAATGTAGAACAAGTTAAAATATAATTATCAATACCATTTTTCAAAATTTTGTTAAATATAGGACGCATATCAGATTTCATGGGGTTAAATGAATAACTTTTCAGTCCGGTCATTTTTTTAAGTGCCGTATCCATCCAGCCTCCATGGTCAATAGCCATAAACATTGTATTATTATCGGCGTTAAAAGAATTAAAAATATTCTTAATCATTTTAGCATAAGCACGTTCTATAGCTTTTATTCCCAAGTCACCTGATACACTAATTTTTTCTGACTTATTACTTTTTTGTCCGTCCAATTCTTCTAATTTAACCTTAATAGGACTATTATTATAAAATTTGACCCAATAATTACCATTATTGTCAATACTTACCATATTTAAAAGCATATTTTGCCCCGATGGAGTATGAGACATAGCATATAAAGTAGAAAGTAAAAAACAATCACCAATATTTGACTGAGCAAGAAATATATCTTTAACTCCGTTATAAAAGGGCTGTATTTTATTTTTCGGAACAACATGAGTCTTATTTGTTTTACTAATATCAGTAGCAATAATAGACTCACCGCTTTTTTCTAATTTTAAGTGAGTTCTTGAAACAGTAGAATGTGCTTTTGACACTTGAATATCATTTGGCTCACATCTGCCTACGTATATTATTCCTTTTTTGTCTAACAAATTTTTTATATTAGGATTCCGCATATCAATAGTAAAACTGTTACCCAAGTATAATTGAGAATCAGAAGGTATAAGCGTGGGTACATTTTTTTGCAGTGTTGTAATATCTGTTATATTTTCATAATTTAATAAATAATCTTGTTTTTTAAAACCTGTAAACTTAGTTCCGTTTGTAGAATTTAAGTCGGTAACAATAATATTATCATCACAACGTTGAATTAACATATGGTATCCGGAAACAAACGGATTATCCAGAGTTATGTCATTATTAGGGTATCTTCCTACTTTAATTTCAGAACCATTTTCCATATTTTGAATAATTTCTTTATACCTGTTAAGATCAAAACAGTAATCATTAATTTTAAATCCGGAATTTTTCGGAAACAAATACTTTTTATTAGGGATAAGAGTAAAAGGAGCATTATTATAATCAGGTCTGAATACGTTTGGAAGCAACGATGTTCCTTGAGTTGATTTAAGGTCTTGAGCGATTAATTGACCCTTATCATTTTTTTCCAGTTGTAAATGTTGTCTTGAAACTGTACGATTCATCTTTTTATCAGGGTTAATACCGTTTCTTCCAAAAATTAATGCTTGACCGGGATTTAAAGAATTAATCATCTGTTGAATTTCAGGTAAAGCCAAATCTAAAGTATAATCACCCATTTTAAATTTAGAATCCGGAGCTACAATATATTTTCTGAGAGGAGCCATATTATGCGGTTTTGTGACAATCGAAATATCAAAATACCTTGGCTGAACATAAGTTGCCCTAACAGCTTGATTATATACTTCACTGTTTGCCGGAGAATTATAGTCCGTTTTTTTAGAAGGTAAAGTACTTTTATCCGAAATATTATTATTTTCTCTTTTATTTATTTTGGAAAATATAATTTTATCTAAATTTATTTTCATATATTTATAAAAAAAATAAATAAAAAAAATTTACTTCTAAATGAAAAAAATTACAATTAAACTATTATTCTTCAATATTTTCGAGGGCTATATTTTTAAGTTTTTTTTCAATTTTTCTATTCCAAGGAAGATCCTGCCTAAAAATATATTCATAGCCGACAACTTCACCTTTTGAAAAAGAAGCAAGCTGTTCATCGCATAATTTTTCAAAATCATGCTGAAGTTTTAGGGTAAATTCATGCCTGTCAAAATTTGCATTATCCGCAGTAATAATAATAGGCTCACCGACTTCTACGAGACACTCCGGTCTGTCTTCTCTTAAAAAAGTATAATTTACTGCGACGGGAATTAAATTAATTCCGCCGTGTTTTTTAGCTGCGTTTAACGCCACATAAGCCAGCCCTGTCTGAAACTCTATCGGTCTATAGTTTGGAGGTTTAACAATACCTTGGGGGAAAATCCAAAATCCCAAATCAGGCGATTTTAAATCATCTACAATATACTTTAAAGATTTTAGAGCTTCTTGAGCGGAAGCTTTATTAACAGGAAATGCGCCTATAAGAGAAAAAAGCGGAAATCTGTTCATTTCTTCAATCATCATTCTTGGACGGACGTGAAAAGCTCGCCGCATAAGATTATAACCAACTATACCATCCCACCAATTCATATGAGGTGCATAAATAATACAGGGGAAATTAGGATTTCTTTTCTCTTTAAATGCTTCCAAATTTTTAATTCTTAAAGCATAAAATCTGTGACTGAGCATTCTAAAAAAGACCCTATCGGCAATCCAAGTCCAAAACTTGTAATTATGGGCTTTTCTCATTTTTTCTTTTCTGTTTCTCAGCCTTGTCGGCGGAATATCTGAATATAATTTTTCTGTCTTTTGCATACTCTTTACTATATATTGATTATAACACTTTTTTTAAATTTTATTCAAAAATTTCTTTAACGCTAACGGAATGTAAATTTTTTATCTGACTTAATTTTTTGTAAGTTTGAATAACGGGGCCTTTGTCATTTGATAAAATTTTTGCATTTATTTTAATATTTTCACCGTCTTCATCAACACTTTTATTATTATAATCAATTATTTCAGGGAATATATCAATAAGTTCGGCATAAATTTGTTCATATTCGGAATATTTACAAATAAAAGAAATTTTTATTTTTCTTAAATTTTTAAGGTTATTATGTAAAATTCTTCTTTCAAGTATTCTGATTAAAACAAGGATGGCAACAGCCAAGACAGTAGAAACTACGGCGATACTATACTTACCGCAGCCGCATGCCATACCAATAGAAGCAACAATCCAAAGAGTTGAAGCCGTAGTAAGACCTGTTACCGTAAGCCCCTGCCTCAGCACTGTTCCTGCGCCTATAAAACCTATACCGGTAATTATTTGAGCTGCGACTCTTGAAGGGTCACAGCTCAAATAATTA
>CANROV010000042.1 GCA_947632315.1 Candidatus Gastranaerophilales bacterium | reverse complement strand
GTATGGATTGCTCGTCTTTAAAAATGGTGGAACCTAAAGGATACTGGTCTTGTTATATGGTTCATTCCATGACTGAAGGAATTTTAGATGAAGTTAAAATAGATGATGATTTCAGAAAGAAAAATATTGTTGAGTTTGAGATGATGTTTAAGAAGGGTGATAAGATTGATGCTTTTAGAGGTTCTAACGGAACTTTGGGTACTATGATACTTAAATTTGATTCTCAAGACGAGATGTTGTATAAAATGGATAATATGTATGAATTTGTGAATGTTAAAACTCTGAATAGCTCTATAACCTCTTGGGGGGGGGGAAAAAAAGAACGTAGGTCATCTTAACAATAAACATAATAAAAATGCAGCTTAAACTTCATTGTTTTATACCGCATTTTGTTATCAAAAGGAGATTAAATGAAGAAGATTTTACTTTTAGGAGGTTCATATTTTCAGGTTCCGTCAGTAAAAAAAGCAAAAGAGATGGGGCTTTATACAATAACTTGTGATTATCTTCCTAATAATCCCGGACATAAATATGCTGATGAATATCATAATGTCAGTACAACGGATAAAGAAGCCGTACTTAAACTGGCAAAAGATTTAAAAATAGATGCTATAGTTTGTTATGCTTCTGACCCTGCGGCACCAACTTGTGCTTATGTTGCAGAGAAAATGGGATTACCGGGTCACCCTTATGAATCTGTTGAAATACTTTCCAATAAAGATAAATTCAGAAAATTTTTAAAAGATAACGGTTTTAATACACCCCGCGCAAAAGGATATACTGATTTTAGAGAAGCAATTGCCGACTGGAATGAATATAAAAAACCTGTTATGATTAAACCTGTTGATTCCTCAGGCTCAAGAGGGGTCAGAAAAATTAATGATATAAATGAAATTCAAAGTGCGGTTGAAAATGCACTCTCTTTCTCCAGAGTAAAAAGATTTATTATGGAAGAATATATTGATATTGTTCTTCCGCAAATTCAAGGTGAAGGGTTTTCCGTAAACGGAAATCTAAAATTCGCAGATTTCTCACGGCATTTCTTTTCTGAAAAAAATGCCTCAATAAATCCTTTTGTTCCTATCAGCTGGTGTTTACCGTCAGATATTGATAACGGACTTTGTGATAATATCCGCAGTGAAATTCAGAAAGTACTTCTGCTTTTAAATATGAAAACGGGAGCTTATAATTTTGAATCCAGAGTTGATAAAAACGGTAAAATTTACCTTATGGAAATTGCTCCGAGAAACGGAGGAAATTTTATTCCTCAGTTAATTGAATATTCTTCAGGTTTTGATATGGTTAAATACACTATAAAAGCTGCTCTCGGAGAAGATTGCTCTTCGGTTGAACAAACAAAATTAAAAGGTTATCATTCATATTATGTTTTATACTCTTTAACTGACGGTATTTTGGAAAGTATTGATATTGATGATGATTTCAGAAAAAATAATATTCTCGAATTAAATATGATGAAAAATATTAAAGATAAAGTTAACGGACTTGAAAACTCAGGTTCTTCAATAGGTGTTATGATTTTACAATTTAAATCTATGGATGAAATGTTCTATAAAATGGAAAATATGAATAAATATGTGAAAATAAACGTAAAATCCCTTGAGGGGGGGGGGGAGGAAGAACAATCCATAGTATAGAACAATCTTTTCAGAGAATTGCATAATGAACGGCAATTATGCAGTTTTATTTATATGCTTGCTGATTATCAATTGCTTTGATACAATCTCTTTATAACGGAGGTAAAATTTATTATGCAGGTTGATAAGGAAATAGGCGGTTATTTCGGATTGGAACTTAATGATAAGTTTCCGTTATGTACTGATAATTCTTGTATCGCTTTGAATACGGGAAGAAATTGTATAAAATATATTATCAGAGCTTTTAATATCCGTGAAATTTGGATTCCGTATTATACTTGTCCTGTTGTTTGGAATTCTGCCGAAAAAGAAAACTGCTCCGTCAAGTTTTATCATATTGATGAAAATTTTATGCCTTCCGTTCAATTTGAAAAAAATGATTTTATTCTCTATACCAATTATTACGGCATTTGCGCCAAAAATGTAAAGCTGTTATCTTCAATATATAAAAATTTAATTGTTGATAATTCACAGGCATTTTATATGCCTAAATACGGTATTGCTTCATTTAATTCAGTCAGAAAATTTTTTGGAGTACCTGATGGTGCTTTTTTATATTGCGATAAAAAATCTGATGAAAACTTGCAGACGGATAAAACTTCCGTAACAAGATTTGTTCATCTGTTAAAACGTATAGATTCTTCTGCCCGGGAAGGTTATAATGATTTTCGTCAAAGTGATAAATCATTGGATGATGAACCTGTAAAATTAATGTCTTGCATTACAAAAGCTTTAATTAAAAATATTGATATTTGTTCTGCAAAACAAAAAAGGCTTATGAATTTTAATTTTTTGCATGAAAATTTAAAAAATATCAATAAACTTAAATTTGAACTTGATAAAGATGATGTTCCAATGGTTTATCCGTTTTTATCCGAGAAAGAAGGTTTAAAAGAAAAATTGATAAAAAACAAAATATACGTTGCTACTTATTGGAATAATTTACCTGATAGTTATAAAGAATCGGTTTTTCAAAAATATATTGTTCCGCTTCCGATTGACCAGCGTTATTGTGAAGAAGATATGCGGAAAATTTTGGAGATTCTCTATGCCTAAACTTAATTTTGTGCTTATGTTAATAAGGAGACGGTTTCTTAATGAGTGTACAAATTACTGATTGTACTATTAGAGATGGTGGTTACCTTTTAAATCTTAATTCTGATAAGGATTTTGTCAAAGGTGTTATTTCCGGTTTGACAAAAGCGGGGATTGATTTCGTTGAAACGGGTTTTTTACGTGATTCATATAATGGTGAATCTATTGTTTATAAAACGCCTAAAGACATAATAAAATACTTGCCGAATAATTCGGGTAATACTCAATTTTTAGGATTCTGCGATAACAGCCGATATTCAATTGAAAATCTTGAAGACTATGACGGTCATTCCGTTAAATGGATTAGAATTGCTTTTTTAAAACATGAAGTTCTTTCGGCGTTAAAATTTTGCGCTCAAGTACGGAATAAAGGTTATATTGTCCAGTTTAATGCTATGGATACTATCAGTTATTCTGAAAATGAGTTAAAAAATCTTATTTATGAGGTTAATAAAATTGAACCCGCTTCTTTTTCTATTTCCGATACATTTGGTGTTATGCACCTTGATGACTTGAATTCTATATTTAATCAAATAGATTCTGTTTTGGATAAAAATATTAAATTAGGATTACATTCTCATGATAACTTGGGACTTTCGGCAGCATTAGCCGAACAGTTTATTATGCTTGCACGGGAAAAGAACAGAAATATAATTGTTGACGGTTCATTGTTGGGTATGGCTCGTGGTGCCGGTAATGCTCCTACGGAGTTAATTGTTAATCTTTTAAATAAAAAATACGGCTGTAATTATAATATTTCTGCACTTATTGAAACGGTTGAAAAATATATTATCCCGTTAAAACAGCAGATTAATTGGGGCTATGATTTATCTATGTTTATATGCGGTGCCTGTCACAGCCATGTTGATAATATTAATTATCTTAAAAATAACACTGATTGTTCTGTTTCGGATATGTATAAGATTATTAATAACATGCCAGAAGCTCTGCGTATCCGATACAATAAAAATTATTCAAAGTCTGATTTTACGGGATTAAAAACTTTTTATGACAGTTTTTTTGATAAATAAATCAATCGTATTAATTAGATTTTATTTCATTAATATTTAATTTTTCTTCTGCCGTTTGTTCATTCTGTAATTTTGCCGTTTGATTTTTTATTTGATTGTATGTATCCATACTGTTTGATTGAGAAACACAATCGTTTTTTACAGGTTTCATAGCTTTGTTATTTTGTAAAAGCTCTTTTTTCATTTGTGCTTCTCTTGCTTCTTTGATAACATCAGATAAAACTAATGCTTCAGCAAAACATGTATTTGAAATAAATATAACACTTAAAATACTTATTAAAAATTTCCCCATAATTCCTCCTGTTTCTATTAATTTTGAAGGAATTATAAAATTTTTTAATTATCCTTTTGTATAATTCACTCAGAGTATATTTTCCTGCGGAAATTTGAAAATTGTAAACTACATTATATTATATCGGCATTTTAAATCAAAAATTTTGCTTACAGATTCATTAATTTTGTCTTCCGATATATTGCCTTTTTCCGTTTCGGTTGTCAGCTGATTAATTAACTCATATATATCTTTGTTGGAATTTCTGAATATAAACATATTAACACCTGCATTTACGGCATAAGTGCAGGCTTCAAGTCGTGTATAATTCTTTATTCCGTTCATTTCCATATCATCTGTTATAATAACGCCTTTAAAATTCAATTCATTTATTAAAAGTTCTTTTATTATTTTTTCGGAAATCGAAGCGGGTTTCATCGTTGTATCTAAATTGGGATATGATACATGTGCTGCCATTATTGCTGGGATTCCTATTTTTATTGCTTCTTCAAACGGTTTTATATGGACTTCTTTTAATTTGGATTTCGCTAAATCAATTATAGGCAGAGTTTTGTGTGAATCGCTGTTTGAAGCGCCATGCCCGGGAAAATGCTTGCCTACCGTTATTATTCCGTATTTTTCATATTCTCTTATTACTACTTTTGAAGCATTAATTACATCTAAAGTATTTGATGAAAATGCACGTTCATTTATTACGGGATTATTTTCATTTGTATTAACATCCAAAACAGGTGCAAAATTCATATTTATTCCGTAACTTTTTAATTCAAGTGCAATTTGTTTCGTTTGGTCTTGAAGGTATGAAATCCCCATTTCGTATGCATTTTTTGCACTTAGATATTTTTTACCGTTATGAATATTTTCTGTTCTTTCAACTCTGCCTCCTTCTTGGTCTATGCTGTAAAACATCGGTATCAGTGCATTTTTTTCAATTTCGGAAATTAAACTTTTAATTTGTTTTTCGCTTTTTATATTTTGGGTGAAAAAAATTACGCCTCCCGCACCAAGTTCCAGAATTTTATTAAAATATGTGTTTGACGGCATTTTATCGCCTTCAAACCCGATTATAAACATTTGTGCAATTTTTTCTTTCAGAGTTAATTTTTTCATTTATTTATCTCTTTATTTTAAATATCCTAAATTCACTAGGTTCTAATTTTTCAATTTCAATTGTTTTTATGTTCGGTGAAACATAGTGTTCCACAAAATCTTTTTTATCCGTTTCATAAACGTATTCATTAACCAGAGTATAATCGGAAGGAATTTCTATTTTTTTATTCGTTATTGCGCTATTGGTTTTTATAGTATATTCCATTGTTCCGTCTTGAAAATTTTGTTTTAATATCTTTTCATTTGCAGGAAGATAATTTGCAATAATTATTAAGCTTTCTTTTATTGTTTCTTTTGAAATCATCCAGCTTACAAATCCGTTTTTGTTTTGAGTTATTATTTGTGCTTCTCCGTCTGTTGTTAATTCACAATTTATCGCAAATCTTCTTATTGCGTCAAATTTATCATAAAATTCATTATCATTTTCTCTAATTAACGATACTTCTTCTTGAATAGTTGCTTCAATTCCGTCTTTTGAAAAAGATTCATCTCCGTCTACGTACATACATGGTCTTTGGCTTAGTTTACCTCCCGGTAAAAACTTAAATTTAAACCATTTAAACAGTGCTTCATCTCTGTCCATAAGCCCTAAATACCTGTTTACGGTTCTAAATTCACCGTCTTGGTTATTGTATGTTTTTAATACGGATAATAATGAAGATGAAAATACTGATGAATTATATTCTTGCAATTTTCTATTGTTATTTATTATCTCTGCAGGATTTTTTTCATAATCTGTTTTTGTATCATTACCCCATAATATGTCAAAGCCCATATCCTTGTGGTATTCTTTTAATAAAGACCCCCATAATCTATATTCGGCCATTGAAACAAAATATGGTATTTCTTTCTTAAATATTTCATTTATCTTTTTTAATAAAAATCTTGGCGCTCTGTAACTTATCGGTCTTAAATTTTCTTCACTCATTTCATCAATAACAAAATCGGTATGGGAAATTCTAAAACCGTCAAAATTATAGTCCTTTTGCAGTTCTTGCAAATAATTTATATAGTAGTTTATTACGGGTAAATTATATTCACCGTTCTCAAGATAGACGAAATATAATGGAGTTTGACAGTCAGATTCGGCAAATTCGGTTACGTCATGACCTTTTGCATTGTAATGCTTGAAAATAGGATATGCTTCACACTCTGCCATTTTTTCAAATACGGGTATTCCGCTTGAACACCACGCTCCGTCAGGCAGAGTCCATAAACCTTCTTCTATCAGCTTGTTTATTATCTCTCCCCGCTTTGTTATGTCTTTATCGGATTTTATTTTCTTTGAACTTATTCCCTGTATTTTTGAAACAATCTCTTTTACCCTGTTTTGAAGTTTTTTCTGTTCCTCTTTTTTCGTAATAAAATTTGAAAGTTCTTTTCTTTTCTCTTCAAGTTCTTCGTTAAAACGATTATATATAGGCATAAATTCAGAAGTCAGGTCAACTGATCCGCTCTTTAAAGTCGTTTGATATATGTTTTTTACTATTGTTACATCATCTTCGTCAAATTCGGATGATAATTTTATTGATACATAATTTAATGATTGCGATATTTGTTCCGTTAAAAATTTAGTGTCTATCCATCTTACAATTTCGGGATGAACTAAAACTGTTTTGGAAAATCTTCCTGTCTGCGGAAATACATCATATATGACAGGATGTCCTGCCAATTGGGCAAGCGTAATAAAAAGTTGTATCTGTTCTTTTCCTTTTATTCCGGTTTCTTCAAGTTGTTTATCAGATAGCTTTTTACTTACTTCTTCACTGCTTGCGGTTAAATAGGCATTTCCAAAATCCCTCGGATGAAACGGTATAAGATATATTGTTGTTGATAATATATTCTTTTTTATATTACCTGAGGGTAATATTACTATTTGTCTTAACCGGTCAATAAATTTTGCGGGTGATGAATCTGTTATTCCGTTTCCTAATGCTGATAAATTTATTATCTTTATATCGTGCTGTTCTCTTTTTATCCATTCTGAATTATTATATTCATACCTTTCTAACGGACTTATTTTATTGTTTTTAATATTTAACTTGTTTTCTTTTAAAGTTTCATTAATTTCAAGCTTTTTTTCTAAGCATAAAATTACTTCTGACGGAGTAAGTTCATTTATAGCTCTTGCTTGAGAATACGGGAGATAACCATATCTTTCTATTAAAGAACATAATTCTTTTTTCCGTTCATATGCTATGGTTTCATTTGCATATAAATTCCTGACTTTTAAATATAAATCATTAAATATTTTTGATTTATCCTTTTGCTCTTTTTTGAAAAGAAAATTTAACATTTACAGCCCCTTAATAATGTTACAAAGTATACCCATAACCTAAGAATATAGTATTATTTTTTTTATATTAACGCAATATATTAATCTAAAGATTTAGATAAATTATTAAACCATTTGATTGATGTAATATCATCTCAAAATTTATAGAATATTTAAAAGGGTAGTATAGTCGTTGGAGATTTGATGAGTACAAGGGTTAAGTTTAGTTTTATTTTTAAATTGACTGTTATGGCGGTTTTACTAATTTGCTCTGTATTAAAATCTTTTGCTTCCGTTAATGCTTTATCAGGTATTAATATTACTCAGCTCAATGATAAATATGTTAATGTCAGTAAAATTTTGGAAAATGACAATAATTTGACTCTTATCTTAAATTCAACTATCCCTGCCGACTCTGTAGATATTATTTATGATAATACTTCAGGAATTGATAATGTTATTGTCCAAAAGAAAAATAATGACAATACTGTTATTTCTATTGAGGGTAATAACCTTAGTAATGCAAGTATTATTACTAAAGACCTTTCTACAGGCTTGGTACAAAAAAATGACAGTTCTTTGAATATGTTTAGTTCTAATTTTTATATTGCTGATTTTAAATTAATATTATACTGTGTGCTTGGTTTCGCTTTATTGTTTTTTATGCTTCTTTTAAACAGACCTGCTAACAAAAAATATATTTCTGCAAATAATCAGGATTTTAGTCAGTCTGCTACTTTAAGAAATAAAATTAACTCTAAATCAAGATATATACCTTCTATAAATTATAATATCTCAAAATCAAATATGTCGGTTCCGAAAGAACTTAGAATTTCTCAAATCCCTTCTTATCAAAATGATGAACAAATAAGAAAAGCAGGTTAATTATTGATTAAAATTTAATTATTACATATTGCATTAATTTAAAAAAAATATTAATATAAAAATATACAACAAATGGATGAGTAAAATTAATGCAGGTAATTAGAGCAGCTGAGCTGTTTAATAATATTAATAATATAAATATACCGGAATTTGAAAACACTAAAAATATTGAAGTGGATTTTGAAGGTATTAAAAATATTGATTTAAAAGGAATAACTACATTATTAAATCTGCAAAAGGTTGCACTCCTCAATAAAAAATCAATTTTCATAAAAAATTTAGAGCCTGGGATAGGTCAAATTCTTGAAGTTACCGGGCTTAATAAAACTTTCTCAAATGTTGCTTCTAATCCTCTTATTAAAAGGTAAAAAATGTCAGGTGAATTATTTATTACGGCAACTCCTATAGGTAACCTCGCAGATATATCTTTAAGAGCAATCGATGTTTTAAAGTCCGTCGATTATATCGCCTGTGAAGATACAAGAGTTACAAAAAAATTATTGGATAAATATTCAATCAGTGCAAAGGTTTTTGACTGCCATAAGTTTAATGAAAAAGAAAAAAGTGTAAAAATAATTTCTTTGATTAATGAGGGAAAATCCGTTGCTCTGGTTTCCGATGCTGGTACTCCTTGTATATCAGATCCCGGTAGTATTTTAATAAACGAACTTTTAAAAAATAATATTAAAATAACATCAATCCCCGGTGCTTGTGCTGTTATTACTTTTCTTACTCTCCTACCAAGAACAAATGAGGAATTCGCATTTATCGGTTTTATGCCCAGAGAAAAATCCCGCCAAAACCTTATTTTCAATAAGTATAAATATACCAACTGCGTTTTTTATGAATCACCTAAACGCTTAATTGGTACTTTGGAAAATATTTTACATGAATTCGGCGAGGATAAAAAAGTATCTGTCGGCAGAGAACTTACTAAAATTTTTGAAGAAGTTAAAACGGATAAAGTTTCACAACTTTTAAATTATTATCGTAATAATCCTTTAAAAGGTGAAATTGTTGTTATGATTTGGGCGCAAGAAACAGTTAATATTGATGACGATAATTTGACGGAAAAAATAAATGCTCTAAAAGAAGAAGGATATTCTCCCAAAGATATTTCTAAGATTATTTCTAAACTATATGGGATAAATAAAAATAAAATATATAAATTAGCTTTAAATTAAGGTTTTGATACAGATTTATTATTTTTAATATAAAATCTCCAAGGTAAATCCATCGCCAATTTTATACCTATTCTTACTGTTTGAATAATATCTTTCTCTTGAGGTGCTTCTCCGTATTCAAGCCATAAACCGGATTTTTTTGTGCAGACGTTTATTTCATTGAGTTCTTTTGTTATCTTAAATTCTCTGCATAATTTTCCAGGGCCGTTTAATAATATATCTTTAGGCTGAATAGGTTCTAATGCCCTTATCAAAACGCCTGAGCCAAAACCTTCCCGTTCGGTAATAATATTTAAACAGTGATACATTCCGTATGTCATATATACATAAGCTGTTCCGGGAGCTTTGAACATAGTGGCACTTCTTTTGGTAATCCCTTTGTATGCGTGGCACGATTCTTCTTCCTGAGTATATGCTTCCGCTTCAACTATCCTGCCTTTGTATATATTTCCGTCTTCTAGCTTTCTGCATAATATCATTCCGAGTATATTTTTTGCAATTATAACCGTATTTTGTGAATAAAATGTTTGCTCTATTACTTTTCCCATATTAAAATACTATCAAAAAAATATATGTTTTGATTTATTATAATAAATATTTTTAAAGGAGAAATGTGTGTATATAAACCCTATACATAATACCCCTAATTTCGGAAGAGCATTATCAACGAAAGAAAAAGAAGCATATAAAAGATTGATTTCTGATGCAAAAAATGAACTTAAATTGCAAGATACAACTGCTATTGTTTTTGATTTCAATGTTCCGTCAGAAAAAGGACATAATACTGCTATAGGAACAACCTGGTCAGATTCTATGAAAAATTTTATCCGATTTATAAAAGATATGACAGGTATTACTTCCATACAACTTGAACCGCAGGGTAAAATATCTAAAGGTAATACTTCTCCTTATTCGGGAACTAATTATGCCTTCGGATTCCATATTATAGATTTAAAAAAGTTATCTGAAAATGAATATGCCAGTTTACTTTCCCAAAAAGATATTTCCTGTATCGATAAAAAATATAATGGTGATAAACTGACAAGAGAATATAAAACAGACTATAATTATGTATTTAAGACTCAAAAACCTGTTTTATATAAGGCTTATCAGAATTTTAAGGAACAAGTGAAAGAAAATACTCCCAAGGTGCAAAAACTTTCAAAAGAATTTGAACAATTTAAACATGAAAATCAATACTGGCTTGAAAAAGATACATTGTTTGAAGCTTTATCACAATATTACGGAACAGGGAACTTTAAACAATGGCAAAATACTGATAAAAACTTATTTTCAAATAATGTAAATGACACACAAAGACAATCAAGAATTAATGAAATAAAATCTCAATACCCTGAGTCAATAGAATTTGAAAGCTTTATACAGTTTATAGCCGATAAACAGCAGAAAGAAAGCCGAAAAGAATTAAATGAACTTGATTTAAAACTTTATGGTGATTGTTTAATAGGATTCTCTAAAAGTGAAATATGGTCAAATCCTGATTGTTTTCAGGAAAACCTGTATTACGGCGGGCCTGATCCGGGTTTTATTGAAACAAACGGTATACAGCCTTGGGGCTTGAATGCACTTGATTATACAAAATTGGGTGAATGCTCGGATGATGGCGATTTATCTAAATTAGGCCCTGTCGGCAAACTTTTATATCAAAAATATTCAACATTTTTTAAACGTTATGATGGTATTCGTCTTGATGCAGCTTGGCAATTCATAACTCCGTTCATTTATAAAGCTGTTAACGGCAAATATGAAGAAGTGAAACTGCCTGAAATTAATTTTACCATATTTAATATACTTAAAACTGCTGCAAAAAATACATTAAAAGATAAGTTTAATGAAAAAAATCCTGATAATATAATGCTGGAACTTGTCGGTATATCTGCCGATAAAAGCAGAGAACTTACTATTAATAAATTCCCTCATTTGTATACGACTGCTTATGCTGAGTATGATGAAAGACCCTGTAAATTTTTTCAAAAAGGTTATAAAAACGGTAAATTTTATACGGGAGTAGGATGTCACGATAACGATTCACTGGTAAATATGTCTAAATATGAAAAAAGTACACGCCATATGCAAGATATTATTAATGATTATCAAATAAATTCTTCAATTTTTGATTATACTACAAGCGAATATACAAAAATAAATAGTGAAGATAAAAAAAATGAACGATATAGAACAGCTAAATTTGCTGAAATTTTTACCTCTGCCAAACAATTCTTTACCCTCCCTGATATGTTTGGTATGTCTGAAAGAATTAATATATCAGGCAAAGCATATCCTGATAACTGGTCTGTAAGAATACCTTCCGATTATGAAAAGTTTTATTTTTCACAGCTTTCAAAAGGATATGGATTAAATACGCCAAAAGTAATGGCTTCAGCATTGAAAATGCTGCATAGCAAAAATAAAAAATTAATTGAAAAATGCACCGAAGCAGGTGAAATCTTTAGACAAAACGGGCCTTTGACCGAACAGGAAGCAAATACGGCTGAAAGAAATAATAAATTACAATATACGTTTAAATATTAAAAGATACTCCGTGTAACAACGAAGTATCAAAGAGAAGGAGAAAGAATATTTATATATATGTGTTAATCAATATTTTGAATTTTGTCTTTCATGCCATCCATATCATCTTTTAACATTTTTTTGACGACATCATTTTGCGCATCAAGCATTTTACAAACAGTTTCAATATTTTTAACTTTGTTTTCTAAAATTACATCGGCGTTATTTAAAATACTGCTGGTAACTTTTTGATAAGCCGCTAATGGAGCGCTTGAACAACCTTGAAGTAAGTTCCCTATTAAAGTTGTACCAAGTCCGAATGACCCAAGATAAGGCGACATAGCCTGTAAAACTCCGCCAATACCTGATACAATACCTGCAGCCGGAAGCAAGAAGCTGTCACCGAATCCGAAACCTGACGCTAAGCCTGCTGTGTATCCTAATGCATTTAAAGCTGTTGAACCTGCAATATCGGAAACAGCTGTCACGGAAGACGCACCGCCCGTTAAATTTCCTTCTGATACAGCTGAGCCGAAACCTTGTACTAAAGAGCTTGCTCCGCCTGTAAACCCTGAATATTGAGATAAAGAGCCTATTCCAAATGCTGAGTTAGCCGGACTTGTTGAAATAGACGGCGACCAATATGAAGTACCGGGAATGTTTAAAGCAGTACCGCCGCCCATGGTGGACATAAATGAACCTGGTGCTATCATACTTGCCAGTTTCCATAAGAAACTGCCTGCCGTACCAAAACCTGCACCATCAGAAGCTGAACCGCTTACAGTTATATCTCTTAATAAGTCATAAGTTTCAAATAACTGCGCTTTGGCATCACTGCTCAATCCGCCATATTTATTTGAGATTACTAAATAACTGTCATTCTTATAACTCATCTTTTACTTTCCTTCTTAATATCGTCTTATTTATTTTTTATTTTTTTTATTTTTTTTATTGGTTTTTATTATATTTTTTTAAATTTTTTATTTATTTTTTTTTCTAAAACTTTTTGAACTGCTTCTAATTCTGTTTTAAGTTCGTTTTGCTCTGTATCTATTTGATTTAATCTTAATTCAAGAACTTTATCTTCTTGCTGTAAAGATTCAGTTTGAGCATTTAAATCAGCTATTTCTTTATCATATTCTTCTTTACTCATAGTGTAATCTCTAAGAGCAGCATCGTAACCTTCTGTATCATAAGTTCTTGTTGTATTAACTTCAGTA
>CANROV010000041.1 GCA_947632315.1 Candidatus Gastranaerophilales bacterium | reverse complement strand
GGCGGTCTTGTTGTTATGAATGAAGATACCTGCATAGTTGAAGTTGCAAGATTCTTTATGAACTTTACTCAGCATGAAAGCTGCGGAAAATGTACTCCTTGCCGTGAAGGTACAAAACAGATGTTAGCTATATTAGAAAGAATAGTTAAAGGTCAAGGAAAAATGGAAGACCTTGATATGCTGGAAGAACTGGGACAGGTAATAAAAGTCGGTTCACTATGCGGACTTGGTAAATCAGCACCTAACCCGGTTTTATCAACATTAAAATATTTTAGAGATGAATATATTGCTCATATTAAAGACAAAAAATGCCCTGCAGGCGTTTGTACTGCATTAAAGCACTATGAAATTGAAGCAGATAAATGTAAAGGCTGTACAAAATGTGCAAGAAATTGTCCTGTCAACGCTATTGAAGGTACAATTAAAGAACCGCATAAAATCAATCAGGATAAATGTATTAAATGCGGAGCCTGCAAAGACAATTGTCCGTTTAAAGCAATAGTAACAAAATAGGTAAGGATAAGAAAATGAGCGATAAAAAGACATTATTTATAAACAACGTTGAAGTTGAATATACAAATGAAAAAACAGTACTTGAAGTAATCCGCAACAACGGATTTGATGTACCAACATTTTGCCATCGTCCTGATTTAACTCAGTTTGGTGCTTGCAGAATGTGTATAATAGAACAGGATGGCAAATATATTCAAGCTTCCTGTACAATGCCTCCCAGAGAAGGCATCAGAATTGAAACTAACTCTGACAAGGTTCGTAAAATAAGAAAAACGATTCTTGAATTACTGTTGGCAAATCATAAAAGAGAATGTTTAACCTGCAATAAATCAGGAAATTGTGAACTTCAAAAATATGCTGCGGAATACGGTATTGATGAAATAAGATTCCCAAAATTAGAAGAAAAAGATTATATTCCTATTGATAATTATAATCCGTCACTGATACGTGATGAATCAAAATGTATATTATGCGGAGCTTGTGTAAGAGCATGCAGTGAATTTCAAGGTCACGGAGTTCTCGGATTTGTAAACAGAGGTTCAAATACAAAAGTTGAACCAATGAACGGAAGATATTTATCTCAAGTTGACTGTGTATTCTGCGGACAATGCCAGGCAGTATGCCCTACAGGTGCTATTTCAATAAAATCATCAATAGATGAAGTTTGGAAACAGATTAACAATCCTGAAAAGAAGGTTGTTGTTCAAATTGCACCATCTGTCAGAGTTGCATTAGGTGAAGAATTTAATCTTGAGCCGGGTGAAAACACAATCGGTAAAATTTATGCAGCTGCAAGAAGATTAGGTTTTGACTTAATATTTGATACAAACTTTTCTGCTGATTTAACAATAACGGAGGAAGCAAATGAGTTTGTTGAAAGATTAACAAAAGGCGGAGTTCTTCCTATGTTTACCTCTTGCTGTCCTGCGTGGGTAAGATACGTTGAAACACAGTACCCCGAATTAATACCTCATTTATCAAGTTGTAAATCACCTCAAGGAATGCTTTCCCCCGTTATGAAAGAATTCCTTCCCAAATATTATGAAGGCTACACTAAAGAAAATATTGTTGTAGTATCAATTATGCCTTGTACAGCTAAAAAATATGAAGCAATAAGAGAACAATTGTATGGTGAAACGGATTATGTTTTAACAACACAAGAATTTGCAAAGATGATTAAAGCGGCAGGAATTAACTTTAAAGCTTTAAAAGATGAGCAGGCAAATTCACCGTTTGGTCAATATTCAGGGGCAGGAACAATCTTCGGAGCTTCAGGCGGAGTTGCAGAGGCAGCTGTAAGAACCGCATATTACTATGTAACGGGTGAAGAATTATCTAACGTTGATATTACTCCTTTAAGAGGCGTTGACGCTAATTCAAGGACTAAAGATACAATTATAGATATAAAAGGTAAACAAGTTAAGGTAAGAGTTGTATCAACACTAAAAGAAGCTGAAAAATCTTTAAAAGAGCTAAAAGAAGGAAAAGCTGATTTCCATATAATGGAAGTTATGGCATGCCCGGGAGGCTGTGTAAACGGAGGCGGTCAGCCTACAAGCTGTCTTGATTCTCATATTAAAGAAAAAAGAGCTCAAGGCTTATATACAGAAGATAAAAATCTTGAATACAGAAAATCACATACAAATCCTGACATAAAAAAATTATATGCGGAATGTTTAGGCGGTAAACCCGGCAGTGAGATTGCACACCATTTACTGCATACATCTTACTCAGATAAATTCAAAGGTTCATATAAAGATATTAAATAAAGAAAGAGAGCATAAGCTCTCTTTCTTTAGGAAGGAAACATGATACTCAGTATTATTTTACTAATTGCAGGATTAATACTTTTAGGGAAAGGTGCTGATTTCTTTATTGACGGTGCAAGCAATTTGGCTGTAAAATTGAAAATTCCGTCAATAATTATAGGTTTGACAATTGTTGCTATGGGAACAAGTGCGCCTGAAGCATGCGTCAGTATTACATCTGCAATAAAGGGAATTACCGGTGTTACTATAGGTAACATTATAGGAAGTAATATTGCTAATATATTTCTTATTCTTGGTACAACAGCTTCAATATGTTCACTAACAATCAAAAAAAATACCATACAATACGAAATACCATTCGTATTATTTATAACAATCTTATTAGGAATTTTTGGACTTATTCAAGGCGAAGTTTCAAGACAAACCGCTATAGTATTTTTGATTTTATTTTTGATTTTTTTCATTTATCTCTTTAAAATTTCAAAAGAAGCCAATAATTATACTGTTAATGAAAAATCATTAGGCATTATAAGAATAATTATTTATATTTTGGGCGGATTAACAGCATTAGTATATGGAAGTAATCTGACTGTTGATAGTGCAATTGATATTGCACATCGTTTAAATGTTTCGGACAGGATTATCGGGCTGACTGTTGTTGCAATAGGAACAAGCCTTCCAGAACTCATAACGTGCGTTGTGGCTGCACTAAAAAATCAATCTGATATTGCTATCGGTAATATAATCGGTTCAAATATATTTAATATTCTGTTTGTACTCGGAATTACGGGAGTAATTCAGCCTGTTAAATTTATCAAAGAATTTTATTTGGATACTTTTATTGCAATATTAGCAATAATATTATTATTTATTTACACATTTAAATCGAAAAAGCTGGCTAAATGGCAAGGAATAAGCTTTGTTATACTATATTTAACATACATAATCTTTTTAATTTACAAATAATGGTTGACATGAATTTTTAATTGTAATAATGTATAAAAAGAGGAAATAATTAAATGTTATTAAATAACGTACAAATGATGAATATGATGATGCAAATGCAAGGCGAAGAGTCCGGCAGTCATTGTTTTGTACGAATGTGAAACCTCGTTTAAAATAATTCAAAAGCTGCCATAAATGGCAGCTTTTTTAGTCAATAGTTTTTAATCGAGGGGAAATATGATAACACTAAATGAAAAAATAAATAATAACAAGAAAAATATATCATTCAAAAGTAATATAAACTATTTTACGGGAATAACAAAAGCAGCAGACATATTTTTAAAATCACAAGAAAATCTGTCATCAACAAGATTTATACAAGATACGGCAACAAACTGGGCGCCAAAGGCCATTTTTGCACGAAGTAAAGCAGATTTTGCCGAAATGAGTTTCCTTGAATTTATAGAATCGGGAATATTTTATTTTGCTTCACCTATTTTAGGTGAAAAACTTTTTAGAAACGGTTTATTTAAACAATTTCAACCGAAGGAGCTGAGAAATAAAATAAATGAACAAATACCGCAAACAATTGAACAAATAGCAAAAAATTCAAACATAACAGATGAAATAAAAAAACGTGCAATTGCAGCAAAAGCTGGTATTGTTCTGGCATGTACAATAGTACCTGTTGCAGAATACACTTTAAGTTTTGCAAAAAATCTTTTTACTCTTAAAGCATTTAAAAAAAGTAATTTTAATAATATTGCAAATTTAGACAAAACTAATAATGAAAAAGAAGATAAAAAACAGCAGGAAAAAGTTGAAAAAAATTCAAAATACCAATTAAAGAAAGCAGGTATAATTTCATCAATAGGAATTTTGCTTGGTGCGATATTGGCAATTAACGGTCACAAATCAGAAACCGCACAAACTGTAGCAAAATCAATTTTAGAACCGGGGAAAGCAATTTCAGGATTACTAAATAAATCAGGAATGAAATCAGACAGAATAAAAAATACACTGTCAAAATTCAGTTTAGACTTTGCAAATAATAACGGTAAATTAGCACTAAGTAAAGGGCAGTTAGCTCTTACTGCTATTTTAGGACTGTTTGGATATTCAAAAGCGGCAGAAGACAGAGGAAAACTTGATGTTGCCGAAGTATGGACAAGAGTTCCGCTTGTTGTGTTCTATACCATATTTGGAAGCGAACTTTTTGAAAAAGGTTTTACAAAGCTGTTGGCAAAGAAAAACATATTTCCAAACATAATACAAAAAGCGAAAGACGGAACAATAAATATCCCATCCAGAGCCGAACTTCCCAAAATAGCAGAAACAATCAGTAAAGCACAAAATACTAATACCATAGATGAACTTTGTAAATTAACAAAACAAAAAGCCGTGGTATCCGCTATTCCTTATGCTTTCAGTTTAATATTTATGGGATTAACACTTTCAGGGATTACAAGATTATTTACTCAATACAGATATAATAAACAAATGAAAGATACTACACTCAATAAGAATGTAAATAATTACTATTTAAATATGCAGTCTCCCAAAATATTTGATTCCATAAAATTACAATAAAGCATGTATATACAAATATACATGCCTGTAACAAAAAAGAACTGCTAATAATATAGTAAATAAGTAACACTATTGAAAATACTGTTCATGACACTGTCAAGTAATTTTTTTGCATAAATTATCTAAAATCCAATATTAACGAATGTAAAAACTAATTTAAAGCCATTAAATAAGGGGATTGATTATTTGTAAAAAATAATTAAAATTTATTTCCTTGTTTCACAAATTTGTAAGTTTTAATATAAATAATACAGAGGGGAAAACATATAGCAGATTGCGAAAGGAGTGATGGCAAAATTTTCCGTTTTGGGAGAGAGAGGAAAAAAATTTTAGGTTTAGACTATTATAAAAATGATTTTAGAAGAGCGAGATTGGGGATTTAGAAAAAGTTCTGAAAAGAACTTTTTTTTAATTTAAAATATAATCAATATATAAGTTAACGGAGTAAATATGAAAAGAGCAATTTTAATAGTAATTGATTCAATGGGTATAGGTGCTATGCCAGACTGCAAAGAATATGGCGATGTTCCTGAATGTAACACTCTTTGTAATGTAGCAAAAGCTGTAGGCGGACTTAATGCTCCTAACTTATGTAAATTAGGGTTAGGTAATCTTGCAGAAATAAAGGGAATAAACAAAAATCCTAATGCTATCGGCAAATGGGGAATAATGAAAGAAACTTCAAAAGGAAAAGATACAACAACAGGCCACTGGGAGATGATGGATATAATACTTGAGAATCCTTTTAAAGTATATCCGAACGGATTCCCCTCCGAAATAACAGAAAAATTTATAAAAGAAACAAACTGCGGAGGAATACTTGCAAACTACCCTGCTTCAGGTACAAAAGTAATTGAGGACTTACATAAAGAACACGAAAAAACGAAATACCCGATTATATATACAAGCGCAGACAGCGTTTTTCAAATTGCAGTTGATATTGATATTATACCGGTTGAAACATTATATAAATATTGTGAGATTGCAAGAAATATATTAACAGATGAATATAACGTATCACGAGTCATAGCAAGACCATATCATATTGTAGATTCTAAACCGGTAAGAATAGGAGCATTAAGACGTGACTATTCCGTAAAACCTTATAAAGACTCTACATTAAATAAAATAATACAAAATAACGGTATAGTTTTAGGTATAGGGAAAATAGAAGATATATTTGTAGGTGAAGGTATATCGCACGCAATTCATACAGGCGGTAATACAGAAGGACTTAATCTGACTATTAAAGCAATAAGAAACGAAATAAATCTAAATGAAGTAAAAACAAAACAATATAATATAAATAATTATGATAAAGAATTTATTTTTACTAATTTAGTAGATACTGATATGTTATACGGACATAGAAACGATTATAAAGGTTATGCAAAAGCAATAGAAGAGATTGATTCAAGACTTTCCGAAATAACGGACTCAATGAGTAATGATGATTTGCTAATTATAACGGCAGACCACGGCTGTGACCCGACAGTTAAAGGAACCGACCATACACGTGAACAAGTTCCGTTAATTGTTTATTCTAAAAATATTATCCCCGGTCAACTGGAAGAAATAAATTCTTTTAATTATATTTCAAAACTAATTAATGATTGGTTCAATATTTAGTAATAATAATGATAAACTTTCTTCTTAAAACTCAGGATAATATAAATTTATATATTCTAAATCGCTAATATCGTTTATTGAATTAGCATCATATATTTTATCTAATTCAATTTCAATTCTATCTGATATTTTTTTTGCCTCTTTTATAGTTTTCTCAGCTTCTTTATATTTTTTTAAGTGAACTAATAATTTAGCTTTATCAAAATGTAAAGCATACATTTCATTATCTATATCTAACATTTTATTAATAATATCTAATGATTTTTGATAATCTGAATAATCATAGAAATAAATTAAAAATAAATTATAATAAAATTTTAAATTTGTATTATCGATATTAATTAATTTTAAATAAATATCTACTTCTTTTTTTGTCATATTTAAATTTTTATATATATTTGCTAAATTTATAAGAGAATCATAGTCATTTGGGTTATATTTATTAAGATATTCAATATATAATTTTTCTGCGTCTTTGAAATTTTTATTATTAAAATTAATATAAGCTTCTGCTTTAAGTTTTATATCAGATAAATTAAATTTTGAACTACTATGTAAATCTTTATATGATATATTTTTATTTTTAAAATTATTATATAAATTTTTGAAACTGAGATTTTTATTTTGTTTCATTCTTGGGGAATAATTTAAAATAATAAGACGTTTTAATAATTCATAATTTGCTATATCATCATTTACCCAGATAATTCCATTTAAATCAGCCCCGTATGTATTTTTAAAATAGTTCATATAAGGAGCATAATAGAAATAATCATATATTTTGTTATTTTGAAAATCATAAGGTTCTATATTAGGATTATAAGTAAAAATAGTATTATTATAAATTTCATCAGCATTTTTATATGATTCAGGCATTAAAGTATATTCACCAAGAGTGTTAAATATTAAACATCTTAAATCAATATTATATACTAATTTTTTTATTCTGTAAGTATTATGCAAGATAAAATTATAAAAATTATAAAAACT
Source organism: Candidatus Gastranaerophilales bacterium (assembly GCA_947632315.1). Lineage (GTDB taxonomy): Bacteria > Cyanobacteriota > Vampirovibrionia > Gastranaerophilales > Gastranaerophilaceae > Avigastranaerophilus. The sequence continues at coordinate 5,884 of CANROV010000041.1, read as the reverse complement.
ATATGAAAAAGGGATAATAATTATCAAATACGCAATAAATAATTTTTTACATTTTTCCTTATAATTATAATATACAGTACCTAATAGTAGTAATATAATAAATTCAATTATATTTGTATTTAAAATATCCATATCAGCTTTTACAAATAAATAAGGGGTATCTTTATAAACCTGCTGAGCTGTAATCATTGAAAAATTTGTTAAAAGCAGACCCATAATTATTGAAAATGAATATAATAATATATACTTATTAAAGACATTATTTTTTTTATTAATATATATCAATATAGCTAAAACAAATATGGGAATATAAAATAGTAATTTGTAAACAATTAAATATTTAACAAAAACCTTGCTAAATTGAAGTATATTTTTTAAATTGGAATTAAGATGTTCAATTAAACTAAATTGCTCGGAGTATTGGTTAAAAAACAAATAATAACAAATGTTACCAATTAAAAACGGAATTAATAAATATAGTATATTTTTATTTTTTAAGCGTTTTCTGTCAAATATAAAAAGTAACAAAGATAAAATTATAAAACTCATTAAAATATTAGTTTGAAAATATTCATTCCAAGCACCTATAATAAATGAATTAAGAATGTATAAACAGCATTGAAATTTTGTTAATTTTAAATTATTAAAAACTATCTTATATAAATTCAAATAAAATAAAAAGAAAAATATATAAGATAAAAAATAATCAGATGTTACAGTTATATCTAAAGTTCTAATTGTATTATGATACCCGGTTACATGATTAAATGGTATACTTATAAATAAAAAAGCTAAAAGAAATGCAAATATGAATTCTTTTGTTTTAATTAAATTAATTTTTTCCTTTATTGAGATGAAAAAAGCATGAGAATATATCCAGCAAATAAGGAAATATATAAAGGGATATATAATTAGACCCCCGAAGCCTATAGATTTAAAATCATTAGGATTGCAATTAAAAATTTTAGGCAGTAGATTTAAAAACAAATAACCGCCAAGTTGACCGGGAAGACGCCCTTGTCTAGATGTATAATAAGGATAGATATAATCATGCCCAGATAAATATGAATACTTTATAAGATTAATTAAAATAAAGTATAATATTACACAAACAACAATATTTATTGCAACTATTAAATAATTATTACCTCTTCTGTCCATGGTTTTATAATACAATAAAAATAATATGTTTATGGAGAATAAAATAAAAATTATTAAATTTATAATATGTACATATATTCTTTACAGTAAATTATGGTTATGATTTAATAATAACGATACATTTACCCGAAAGGCTTTTATGAGTTTAATACAGGATATAAAAGATTTAAAAAGAGAAAAAAATGCAATAATACTAACGCATTGTTATCAAAATATAGAAATTGATGAAGTATCCGATTTTGTCGGTGATTCACTATATTTAAGCAGAGAAGCGTCAAAAACCAATGCTGATATAATAGTATTTGCAGGCGTTTACTTTATGGCTCAAAGTGCGAAATTACTTTCGCCCGAAAAAAAAGTACTTTTGCCTAATCTAAAATCGGGCTGTCTTATGTCTGATATGATAGACACTGAAAATTTAAGAAAATTCAAATCACAATATCCGGGTATCCCTGTTGTATGTTATATAAATTCCACTGCAGAAGTAAAAGCCGAATCCGATATTTGCTGTACAAGCTCAAATGCAATAAATATTGTAAGAAATTTAAATGTAAAGAAAGTGCTTTTTGTCCCTGATACATACTTAGGTAAATGGGTGGAAAAGAATCTGGATGATGTCGAGGTAATTACTTATAACGGGTATTGCCCCACACACTTAAGAATAAGACCGGATGATATAATAAAAGCGAAAGAAAAGTATCCTGACGCTTTAGTTTTAGCTCATCCCGAATGTCATATTGAGACTGCAAAACTTGCAGATTTTGTAGGTTCTACAAAAGAAATTATAGAATATGCTAAAAAGTCTGACAATAAAGTATTTTTAATAGCAACAGAACAAGGGGTAACTGAAAGACTTAACAGAGACAGTAAAAATCTAAATTGGGAAAAAGTTTTTTACGGTGTAAAAGATAATATTATCTGCCCTAATATGAAACAAAACAGTCTTGAAGATATATATAACGTACTTTTAAATGAAACAAACGAAATAACAATAGATGAAACAATAAGAGAGAAAGCAAAAGAATGTATAGATAAAATGCTTCTGTCAGGGAGCAGAAAATGAAAATATTGGTAGGTTTATCAGGCGGAGTTGATTCTGCTGTTACGGCATTATTATTGAAGCAACAGGGTTTTGATGTAATTGGTGCAACAATGACTATCTGGGGAAATCATAAAATAAAAACAGCACCATTAAATAAAAATGCCTGCTACAGTCCTGATGAAAAAGAAGATATAGAAGAAGCAAAAAAAATAGCAGATTCAATAGGCATTCCTTATTACGTTTTTGATTGTCATGAAGATTATGAAAAAATCGTTTTAGATAATTTTAAAACTGAATATTTAAAAGGCAGAACTCCAAACCCTTGTATTTGGTGCAACTCGCAAATTAAATTCAAAGTTCTTCCTTATATCGCAAAAAAAAATGGAGTAGAATTTGATAAATTTGCAACGGGTCATTATGCCAGAGTTATTTTTGAAAATGGTGAATATTACCTAAAAAAAGGTATAGCAGATAAAAAAGACCAATCGTATTTTTTATACAGGTTAACTCAAGAGCAGTTAAAAGATATAATACTTCCTTTAGGCACATATAATAAAGAAGAAATAAGGGAAATTGCAAGAGAAAATAATATACCGTCAGCAGAAAAACACGACAGTCAAGATTTTTATTCGGGTGATTACAATGAATTATTGGAAATTCAAGATAAAGAAGGTAATATAGTTGATACCTCAGGAAAAATTCTCGGCAGACATAAAGGTATATGGAATTATACCGTAGGGCAGAGAAAAGGAATAGGAATAGCTGCGTCAGAACCTTTATATGTTATTAAATTAAATGCCGAAACAAATGAGGTAATTGTTGGCACCTTAGATAAAACCTTTAAAAAACATTTAACGGCAGTTAATATAAATTGGATAAATAAAGATAAAAATCTTTCCGATAAAAAAATAACTGCAAAAATACGCTCAACACAAATACCTGTTCCTGCACATATTGAATTAAATGAAAACAATATAGAAGTTGAATTTGAAGATTACCAAAAATCAATAGCCATAGGGCAATCCGTAGTATTTTACAATAATGATACGGTTCTTGGCGGCGGTATAATAGACAGTGTATATTAACAAAAATTATATTTTAATATTATATTTTTAGTTTTATGATATAATATATTTGTTATTTTTTAACAATACAGATAAGAAAAAGGAGAAAATAATGAAAGTTACAGTTAATGATTCTTGTATAGCTTGCGGTGCATGTGAATCAGTATGCGATGCGGTTTTTTCAGTAGATGATAAAGCGAAAGTAAATACAGCTTCAATTTCAGGAAATGAAGATTGTGTAAAAGAAGCAGCTGATTGCTGTCCTGTTAATGCTATTGAAGTTGAATAGTTATTAAGAATATAAACAACAAAAAAAGAGAGGTAAATATTTATCTCTCTTTTTTTAATAATAACAATTGTTAATCATTATTTTACAATTTTCAAACTCTGCTAAAGTTTTTCTTTAATTATCCGATATAAAATACAGAGAAAATGAAAAGGATTTGAAAATGACTGATTTAAATTCACTTGTAGCAAATTACATTACAAAGAATCCCAATATGAATGTAAATGAAATTGTCGATAAACTAGGCAATTTAGATTTTAACTTGTATGATAATTTTTACAGTAATCGTTATGAAAGCCTTTTTAATTTCAATGACAATTCGGCAGCAACAATGAATGAAGATGCATTTATTAATCTAATGGCAACAGCTACGGGGAAAAACAAAAATGATATACAAGAAGAAGCTTCATTATTGTTTGATATATTAGATTCTAATGATGACAATTCAAAAAACGCATTAACTTCCGATGAATTAGAAGTATTTAAATCAAAAGACGGTACAATAAGTCATTTTTCCGTATGGAATAATATACTTGTAAATGAAGATGAAATTAATAAAAAAATACAAGAAAATATGAATTCAAACGAAACAACCGGAACTGAAAATGCAGATTCAGCAGATTTTTCAGAAATTGATAGCGAAAAAGATTTAATACCCGAAATAGATTTAAACGGGGACGGAAAAATTACAAAAGATGAACTGGACAAATACAATAAAAAAGTTGAAAATTCATCCGTTCAAGATACAGATAATTCATCAAAAGTTGAAGAAGATGAAGACTTATTTGCAAAAATAGATACGAACGGCGACGGAAAAATTACTCAAGAAGAAATTGATAATTATAATAATACATTCAGCAATTTATTTGATGAAATAGATAAAAATGGTGACGGAAAAATTAGTCAATACGAACTCAACAACTTTGAAGAACCGTAATAAAAGTCTTAAATTTTAATTGTTTAATAAGTATTTATATATTAATCAAATTTTACCCATTCAGTAATTTCTTTTTTAGAAAGCCCCCAATCCAAATCAAATTTTCTTTGGGTAACATAACAATATTTACAAAACGGAATGGGTTTTGATAAGAAATCAGCAATATCACCAATAGTTTTTGCCTTATATATATCAATACTGTCATTTTCATCAAGCGGAATATTTTGATTAAAATATCTGTTAAAATGATGAATATTAGGCGGTATAGGGCAAGGATAGATTTTTCCGTTTCTTAAAAAATTACATTTTCCGCCTTCATAACAATTATAATAATTTGCGTTTATATTTTGCTCTCCCTTTAAATCAATGGGATAAAACCAACTATGTTTTATAGTATCATTTTTATTAATACCTATTTGTGTTAACTTACATTTTTCTTTTTTAAATTTCTTTTCTATTGCTTTAAAATCAATCTTTAATGGATATTTTGTCAAACAAATTTCTATATCGTATTTTCTTAAAGCTTCATAAAAATTATCATCACACTTGTTCAAAAGTATTGCATTTGTCATAAGGACAATATTAGAATTTGGAAAATATTTTCTTGCTGTTTGAAAATAATCAATCAAATTTGGACACAAAAGAGGTTCACCGCCCAATAGCTTTAAATAAGATATATTTCCGTTTGTAAGCTGTGAAAGCCTATTCAAATCCTTTTCAAATATATTAATATCTAAAAATTCTTCTTTTGCAAGCGGAGAATAATGATTACAGCATTGACAATTCAAGTTACAATGTTCCGCAATATGCACTTCAAGGCTCGATATAGTAAAGTCAGGGAAATACTTATTTGATAAATCAAATTTTTTAAATTTATTTTCAATTTTTTGTAATCTGCATGAAACATCATTAATTTTACTTTTATGAGATATTTTGAATCCTAAAAAATAAATTATTTTTTTATTTTCAAAATCACAAACAGAAAAAACTTTTTTTAAATTACTTAAATTCATATTTATCTCACATCCTCAACAAATTCAATTGGCATACGTGAGATATTATAAAGATTACACTTATTTAAAAAGTAATTAGTACTGTAACCGTTGGGGGGGGGGAATTGAATATTGTCTAAAAACATATTAACTTCCTTTATAAATATACAAAAAGAATAATAATATAAATATATCCTTAATTCAAGGAATAAAAATACCGCCCCAAAAGGGCGGTATTCTATAATTATAGTGACTATTTAATCAACTCACCGACAGCTTTAAATACACCCATTCTTGCTTGAGCGTCTTTTTCAGCTTGAGTATATAACTCTTCGGCAGCTTCAGGATTTGTCTTAAGAAGTGATTTATATCTGCCTTCACTTCTGATGAAGTCTTGATAGC
>CANROV010000040.1 GCA_947632315.1 Candidatus Gastranaerophilales bacterium | reverse complement strand
TACACAAATCATTATTTCTTCATCGCTTAATCTGTAGCGTTCTAATTTTTTATTTTCATTCCTAAGCCCGCAATAAAAGCAATTACATCTGCATATATTTGTAAATTCTACTAATCCTCTTAAATGAACAAAATCACCTTTATATTTTTTTCTTATCAAATCAGCAATATAAAAAAGATTCTCATCTTTATCAGAAAGTATTAATATAATTTCTTCTTTTGATAAAAAATGAGAATCTTTTGCTTTTTCTAATATTTTATTCAATTATTTTATATTACCTCTAAGCATTTCAAGATTATTTTTGATTTTGTCAATAACTTCAGGACTTTTTCCTTCAAACAAATTGTTATTTAGTTTGTATTCCAAAACAAGTGCTTTGTTCTGAGCGTCCATAGCATTATATAATTTAACGGCGGATCTTCCTCTTTGAGGAAAAGTCTTAAAAGTTTTTTCAATTTTTTTATTGCCTGATTTTTTTAAATGTTCAATAACAGTTGAATGATTAATAACGGGATTCTTTTTTGCAAGAGTACAAAAAACTGTTCCCATAACAGCAAGTCCGCCAAGAGCCATCAGTAATTTTTTCCCTGATTCTTTATTTGGTTTTTCTGCCGTTATATCTTTATTCTTTACTGCTTTTCTTCCTTGAAAACTTATACCGTTAGTATTTTTAACTGAAGTAATACTGTTTAGCATTACGCCTCCTTGTTGTCTAAACCATTAAAATAAAATGGATGGATATATATTATAGCACAAATTATTTATTTGTAAAATACTAATTTAAATTATTTAATTTACGGTAATATAGTTCTTCTTTTTTTTATATAAGTATGATAAAATAATAACAAAATTAAGGATAAATAAATGCACGGACACTGGGCAGGATATATAGGGAATTTACATGTACACTTTGACACATTAATAGCTATGTGGTGTGCTATGTTATTTGTAATAATTATGTCCTTAATTCTTACAAGAAAATTAGACATTATTCCAAATAAAATGCAGACGGTTGCGGAAAGTATAATGAAATTTTTTATAGAAAATGTAAACGATATTCCGCAAGGTGAAAAGCATATACCGTTAATTGGTTCATTGTTTTTATTTATTTTATTCGCAAATTTAATGGGACAATTACCTTTAAAATTAATACATTTAAAAGAAGGTGAGATAGCCTCGCCTACAAATGACATAAATATGACTGCTGCTATGGCTGTTATAGTCTTATTTTATTATTTATATCAAGGATTTAAAAAGAAAGGAATCCACGCAATATGGCACGGATTTAGTGTATCAGGGATTATAATGTTTTTAGTGGAACTGTTAGAAATGATTACACGTCCGTTAAGTTTAGCAGTTCGTCTTTTTGCGAATATTTTAGCAGGAGAAATTCTTGTAATGGTTATGGTAAGTATGTTTGCTATAGCATTACCCATTCCATTTATGTTATTTGAAATATTTGTGGCATTCCTGCAAGCATTTGTATTTATGATGCTGTCTATAGCATATATTTCAGCAGCAGTGACAGAAGAATAATAGAGAAAAGGAGATAAAAATGGAAGCAGTAAAAACAGTATCCGATATGATTTACATAGGTGCAGGACTTGCGGTAGGACTTGCAGCGATGGGAGCAGGTATCGGGCTTGGTATTGCAACAAAAGGATTTATGGAAGGTGCATCACGTCAGCCGGAATTGATTGAAAACTTACAAAAAAAATTCATTCTTGGTGCAGCTCTTGCCGAAGCCTGCGGTATATACGGTTTGTTAATCGCATTAATACTTTCTTTTAAATAGGAATAATTATGGAATTTGATGCTACTTCTTTAATCGCAGCTATAAGTTTTATCGTGTTCGTTTTTATAATGAACAAGATTTTTTATGCTCCCGTATTAAAAATAATGCGTGAACGTCAAGTATATATTGAAAATAATTATGATAGTGCAAAACAAAATAAACAGGAAATATCAAAACAGACTCGGGTTAGAGAAGAAAAACTTGAAGAAACAAGAGCTAATGCACGCACTATAATAGCTGAAAATTCTAAAAAATTAAAAACGGAACGTTCTAAACAAATTTCAGATTACAAAGAAAAATCTTTTAAATCAATTAATGATGAAAAGGACAGTTTGAAAAATTCCGCTTTGGAAGCTAAAGAAATATTAAAGGAAAATGTTGTGGATATAGCTAAAAATATTTCTTTAAAAATTTTAGGAGAGTCATTTAATATTGATTCTATTGACAAATCGGGAATAAAAGAGCAATAAGGCATTAAAATGGACATAATTCAATTATTATTACAATCAAACAGTTTAAATTTTATAGTTGTTCTTTTAATTATTATATTCATCTCTAAAAAAATGAATATAAAACAAATATTTGAAGATATAAAAAATCAAATTGCAAATTATGTGAATGAATCGGAAAAAGAAAAAGAATTATCAGAAAAAGGACTTCAAGAGATAAAAAATAAAGTGGAAAAACTTCCTGCTGAAATTGATTTAATTGAAAGAAGCGTACAAAGAAGTATCAATAACTTTGAAAAAAAGAATGAAAAAGAAATACAAGAAAAATGCAAAGATATTGATAATACGGCAAAAAGGTTATTAAATTTGGAAACAAAAAAATTTAAATCCAAATTAACCGGAATATTATCAGAAACTTCGATAAATCTGGCAAAAGATAATGCCGTTAATCAATTAAAAAATAACAGAGAGCTTCATGATAAATATATATATGAAGCAATAAATGAACTTGACGGGATAAATTTATGAAATCAATTGATGTAAAAAATATAAAACCTGCAAAAAAATATTCAAAAGCTATTTTACAATCCGCTATCGAGAATAACAATCTTGATAAAGTTTATAATGATTTAATTTTTATAACCGAAACACTTAATACTAATAAGGAACTTTATGATTTTCTAAATACTCCGTTAGTAAAAATTGATGATAAAAAGGATGTAATACAAAGGTTATTTTCAACTCACATAGAAAAAATAACACTTGATTTTCTTTATGTTCTTGCTGATAATAATCGATTAAATGCAATAAATGAAATACTTAACAGATTTTCAGACGGCTATAATAAGGTTAATAATATAGTAAAACCAACAATAATCTCAGCAGTAGAGTTGGATGAAATACAAAAAAACAAATTAACAGAAAAACTGGAACAGAAATTATCCAAAAAAGTTATACCCGAATATATAACGGATGAATCAGTAATAGGCGGTTTTGTTATAGAAATAGATGATAAAACCATTGATTGCAGTTTAAAAGCAAAATTTGAAAATATGAAAAAACAATTAATAAAGGGAAACAGATATGGCAGTGATTAATCCTGATGAAATTACTTCGATAATAAAAGAAAAACTTCAAAATTATGATTCAAAACTTGAAGTCAATAATACAGGCAGTGTACTTGAAGTCGCCGACGGAATATCAAGAATATACGGATTAACTGATGCGATGTCGTCTGAACTTATTGAGTTTGAAGACGGTAAAGGGACATTGGGGATAGTATTAAATCTTGAAGAAGATAACGTTGGAGCAGTTATACTTGGAGATTATACACACATAAAAGAAGGAATGCGTGTAAAAACTACGGGAAGAATAGCTTCTGTTCCCGTAGGCGAAGGACTATTGGGAAGAATTATAGACCCGACAGGTGTTCCGATTGACGGAAACGGAGATATTGCATACACAAAAACAAGGGCAATAGAAAGAGTTGCCCCCGGTATTGTAACGAGGAAATCGGTATGTGAACCGCTTCAAACGGGTTTAACCTCTATTGACGCATTAACTCCTATCGGCAGAGGTCAAAGAGAACTTATAATCGGAGACCGTCAAACAGGAAAAACCGCTATTGCTATTGATACAATAATAAATCAAAAAGGTAAAGATGTTATATGTATATACGTTGCAATCGGTCAAAAGACATCAACGGTAGCTCAATTGGCAAAGACTCTTGAAAATTTCGGGGCTCTTGAATATTCAATAATAGTATCTGCTCCCGCAAATGAATCTGCGCCCATGCAGTATATTGCGCCATTTGCAGGATGTGCAATTGCGGAAGAATTTATGGAGCAGGGAAAACACTGTTTAATAATTTATGATGATTTATCAAAACACGCACAAGCTTACAGGGCAATGAGTCTTCTTCTTAAAAGACCGTCAGGGCGTGAAGCATACCCGGGTGACGTTTTCTATCTCCATTCAAGATTACTTGAAAGAGCATGTAAGCTTAATGACAGTTTAGGCGGAGGCAGCATTACAGCACTCCCGATTATAGAAACACAAGCAGGCGATATATCTGCATATATTCCTACTAACGTAATTTCAATTACGGACGGACAAATTTTCTTAGAATCAAACTTATTTAATTCCGGAACGAGACCTGCAATTAATGCGGGAATATCAGTTTCCCGTGTAGGCGGAGCCGCACAAACTAAAGGTATTAAACAAGTAGCGGGAAAATTAAGGCTTGATTTGGCTCAATTCCGTGAACTTGAAGCATTTGCTCAATTTGCGAGCGATTTGGATAAAGCAACAAAAGACCAATTAACAAGAGGCCAGAAACTTACTGAAGTCTTAAAACAGCCTCAATACTCACCTTTAAGCGTAGCTTCACAGATAAGTATACTGTTTGCAGCTAATGAAGGTATTTTAGATGATATTGATAATATAAAAATAAAAGACTTTAAACAAGGCTGGTTTGATTTCTTCAGTGCAAATATGCCCGAACTTAATGAAAAGTTAAATGCGGGCGATAAGCTCTCTGAAGATGATATGAATGATTTAAGAGAAAAATTAAACTCTTATAAAACAAATTTCTTTAAATAAACAGGTAAAAAATGGCTAATTTAAAAAAAATAAGAACAAGAATAAATTCAATCAAAAGCACACAAAAAATTACAAAAGCTATGAAAATGGTAGCTTCTGCAAAGGTTAAAAAATTTGAAAACAGAGTAAAAGCTTCAAGACCATTTACTTATGAGCTTGAAAAAGTTTTTTACAGACTGCTTCACTCCGTTAACGACTTAGAAATTAAACAGACTGATTTTAAAGAGCCATTAAACAATTACCCTGTTTTATTAAAGGAACGGCCTATAAAAACGGTAGGACTGCTTATTATAACTTCCAACAAAGGCTTATCAGGCGCTTTTAATGCTAATGTGGTAAGATACACACTGAAAACGATAAAAGAATACAAAGAAAAAGGCATAAATTGTGAACTTTTTATTGTAGGTCAAAAAGGCAACAATGCACTAAAACGTGTTACGGATGATTATGGATTTAAAATAACAAAAACATATTTATCTTTTAGCGAAACGCCTACGTCATCTCAAGCGAGATTAACAGCTTCTGATATGGCAAGGTCTTTTGTCAACGGTGATATTGATTCAATGGAAATAATTACAACAAGATTCAGGAATATGATGTCATATTCGGTAGAAAAATGGGATATTCTTCCATTGGATGAAATTGAAACAGATTTCGCAAAAGAAGAATTTACCGATATGGAAATAGAGCCCGGTCAATCAGCAGTATTGGCAGAATTAGTTCCATTATTTATTACGAGTATAATATTTCAAGCAATGCTTGAATCAAGTGCAAGTGAATTGGCTTCAAGAATGACAGCTATGTCTGCCGCTTGCAATAATGCGGATGAAATGATTCAAAAATTGACAGTTGATTATAATAAAGCAAGACAAGCTATGATTACTCAGGAATTAACTGAAATAGTGGGCGGAAGTCTTACCATACATAAATAAAAAAGAATGAAAAAAATAAAATTAATATCTTTAAGTATAATAATAAGTGCCGTTACAATAGGGTCACTTTATTTTGGTACGCTTATTTTTGTTCCTAAATTTGCAGATTTAAATAAATACAAAGAATCAATTTCTCAAGAGATAGAGAATCAAACAGGTTTTAAAGTATCTTGTGAAAACATAACATTTAAAAAGAGTCTATCCCCTTATTTTAAGATTAATATGTATCACACAATAGTTTTATATCCTGATGATGAAATATTTTTAAAGTTGAAAGAAATTGATTTAAAAATAAAAGTATTACCGCTTTTAATAAGAAAAATATCGGTAAAAGATGCAAAATTTACCCGTCCCATAATAAACATAAAATTGTATAAAGATTTTTCAACTTCAATAGAAAAATATATAAATACAAACGAAAAAATTAATTCAAAAGGCTTTTCTATGAACAGTATTATAAAAGATACCGTTTTGGAAAATTACAAAGTAAATATAATAGATGAAAGTATAAATAAAAATTTTTATCTGCAAGGTGATAAACTTGTTTTTAAAAATATAAAAATCGGTGAAAATGCTTATATTATTCTTCAAGGAGCATTGTTTGAAAATGAGAAAAAATATATAAATTATGATGTTGAATTAAAAACAATATTAACAAACGAAAAAACACATTTTATCTTTTCTCCGTTCAAAACAATATCTGAATATTCCGTAAATGGAAATCTTAACGGTAAATTGGATATATCTAAAAATAACAGGCTGTTTGGTAATCTTAATATAAATGATTTATCAGTTAATATTGAAAATACAAAACTTGCTAATAATAACATAAAACTTATATTTAAAGGAGAAGAAGCTGATATTAAATCAGAACTTCATACTTCAAAAACAGATATTGCAAAAATATTTGGCAAGTTTAATTTTGGTAAGAAAAAATATATTGATATTGATGTTAATGCACAAAATCTAAATCTTGAAAATTTATCAAAAATAATATCGGTAACGGCAGAAAGTTTTAACGTAAAAAATCAAATTAAAGATATACAAATGAAAGGTACAGCTAACGCCGATTTCAGTTTGTCGTCCGATTTTAAAAAATTAAAATCCAAAGGAAATGCACAGATAATAAATGCAAAAATATTTATTAAAGATTTGCCCTACAAAATTGAGAAAATAAATTCGGATATTAATTTTGACAATAACAAAATTTTAGTAGAAAAAGCACATTTATTACTGAATAATACGCCCATTAATTTATCGGGACAAATAAATGAAGATGTGTCTGTTAATATAAATGCTTCATCCGAGAATCTGGATTTAAAAGCAGTCAGTAATATATTCCTAAAACCTGATACACTTCCCGTAAAAATTCTTAAAGGTAAAGTATCTTTTAACTCAATTATAACGGGTAAAATTGATAAGACTTTAAAATCAGAAAATAAAATTATTCTTTCAAATGTATTTATCGAAGAAAAAGCTCAAAAAATCCCGTTAAAGGTTGAAAATATCAATATAAATTTAACAACAAACAAACAAAAGTATTCAGGAGAGGTACAATGCACCAATTTGATAAGTCCGTCAAAGAAAATATTTGATTTATCTTCTGAAAATTTTGTATTTAAATTTGATGATAAAGAAATTAAATTCCCTCAAAACAAAATAATATTAGGGAAAAATTCTCAAATTAATTTTGACGGAACAGTCAAAAATTATGTTAATTTACCTGAAATGAATATAAAATTTGACGGAAATTTAATATCTCAAGAAACAGCCCAATTCATTTCTTTATATATAAAAGAACCCTATAAAGCAGTCGGAGAAGTTAAAACAAAAGGTACATTTACTTTAAAAGACGGTATTTCAAAAATTAAGGCTCAATTATTTGCGGATAAAGACAATTATATTTCTTATTTAGTTATAAGAGAGTTGTTAAATAAACCGTCAATATCAAATATTGATGCGGAAATTAACGGAAAAGAGATAACATTAAAAGATATTTCATTAAAAGAAAATAATGCTGACACTAAAAATAAAATATTAACAATAACAGGCATGCTAATAAATGAAAATACCCCGTTATTTAAAAATTTAAGACTTCAAATTCCGAATTCTTTGACAGCCTGCACCAATTTTATGGGAGGTGAGGAAATATCTTTAAACGGTGATTTAACTTTAAATAATACGCTTAATGCTCCTTTAATTACTGGCATAGCTAAAATACATAAATACAATATAAAAAATTATTTAACTTCCATACAAAATGCGGATGTAGTATTTTCAAAAGATAATATAAAAATTACCGCACCCGATATAACCGTAAATAATTCTAAATTAAATGCCGTAATTGATGTTTTACCGTCGTTTAAAGATAAAATAACCGTAAATTTAATTCAATTAAACTGCTTAAATTTAGACTTAAATAATTTCTTTGATTTATTGGAAAAAGAACGCAATCCGCTTGCAAAAACAATAATAACGGTAAAAAAGGGTATAGCAACTATTAATACATTTAAAGTACTTGATTTAAAAGCGCAAGATATAAGTTCAGATTTTTCAATAGAAAATAATACACTAAAAATCGGAAACATATCAGCAAAAGCTTATGGCGGAAATATTTCAGGTGATATTAATTACGAATTGCCAAGTAATTTGCTTGAAATAAAAATGAACGGCAGAAATGTCGATATGAAAAACTCATTATACGATTTATGTAAATTAAATGATAATATAGAAGGCAGAAGTGATTTTAAAAGCGATATTTCACTTATTCCTCAAGAACTAAATCAGGCACTTAAATCAATAAAAGGAAATGTTGAATTTAATGCATATAACGGAAAAATGGGAAGTTTGGGGAAATTTGAATATTATCTTTCCGCAAAAAACATATTTTATCACGGGTTTTTAAATACAACCTTAAACAGAGTTGCAGACGTAATACATAAAGATAAGACAGAAAATTTTAAAAGTTCAAACGGTACACTAAAATTTCAGAATGGTTATATGATTATGGAAGAAGTAACAACTCAGGGAAAAAATATGAGTTTGTATCTTAACGGACGTCATAATCTTTTGACTAATGAATCTAATATAGACATATACGGAAGAATTTCCGATGAAATAAGAAAAAAGCTGGGTTCTTTTGGAGATGTTTCTTTATCTGAAATAATTAACGGACAGACTAATTCAAAAAATATACAGGTGCAAAGAATACCCTATACTATAATAAATAAAATACCTGCATTATACAATCAAACAACGGAAAAAACTAATACATTCAGAGTAAATATCTATGGTAACATAGAAGCTTTAAATGCTATAAATTCATTTGATTGGGTAGTATCTGATAAAATAGAAACGGAAGCCATCGAAAGTAGTATTAATAGTGAAACAACAAATACCCAAGAACCGCCTAATTCCGAAAGTCAAACTAATATTGACTTGCCTGACTTTATGGAAATAAATAAAAATGAATAATTAACCTTCTTTATTTTCTGCGAATCCGAGATTCGAGTGTTCTTCAATAGGAATTTGAGATAACATTTCATCCTTATAAACAGGGAAACTTTTTGATTTAATTTTTTTTGCATATTGCATATTGAATTTAGCCATTTTTGTATAATTAAATTCATTTTCCCACTTAGAAATAACAACAGTAGCTGCACAGTTGCCGATAAGATTAACGGTTGTTCTGCCCATATCAAGGAAATGGTCAATACCAAGGAGAATTGCAACACCCAATAAAGAATATCCGAAGCCTGATAAAGTACCTGCCAAAATAACAAGAGCTACTCTTGGTACTCCTGCAATACCTTTACTTGTGAGCATTAAAGTACCCATTATAATTGCAATTTGTAAAGGCGGTAAGTGTATATCCGAAATTTGGAGAGAAAACAACATAGCTAATGCAAGATATAGTGTTGAACCGTCTAAATTAAAAGTGTATCCTGTCGGCATAACAAACCCGACAATATTTTTTGATACTCCAAAATTTTCCATAATTTTCATAGCCTGCGGAAGTGCAGCTTCTGAAGTGGCAGTAGTAAATGCTAAAAGTGCAGGTTCTCTTATTGCTCTTAAAAAAGAAAGCACTGAAATTCCGACAATCCTGCAAGCTATATTTAAAATAACAAAGAGGAATAAAAACAGTGCAAAGTATAATGCTCCAATGATTTTAGCATAATTTAGCATAATACCGAGTCCGCTTTCTGCAATCGTATAAGCAATTGCGCCAAAAACGCCTAACGGAGCAAAATTCATAACTATTTGTGTAAATTTGAACATTATTTCTGAAAGCGAAGATAAGCAATCCAAAACAGGTTTTGCTTTCTCGCCCGCCGCACAAATAGCGAGTGCAAAAAATATTGAAAAAACTACTATTTGAAGTAAATTGCCGTATGACATCGCATTAATTATGCTTGTCGGAAATAAATTTACCAACATAGCTCCGAAGGAATCATGTGAGTTTTGAGCTGCCATATTGGAAGCGGTATCAATCATGTTCTGAGAAGCTAAGTCAGGGAATCCTTCTCCCGGTTTAAATATTATTCCGACAGATAATCCTATTATAAGTGCTAAAGAAGTAGCGGCGGCAAAATAAAAAATTGTTTTAGCACCCAGTTTCCCGAGCGAATTAATATTTCCGTGTGATGCGATTCCGGTTACAACTACAGAGAACAATAAAGGCGCAATAATCATTTTTATCATATTCAGAAATACTTGTGCCAGTATATGCATTTTTGCACCTATTTCAGGAAACTTCCAACCGACAAATATTCCAAGAACCAACGCAATAAATATGTATAAAGTAAGTTTTTGAGTTTTCATTTATTAATTGTTCCTGATAAAATTATATCAAAAACAAAGCGACAATAAGCCTTCTTAACAAAAATAAACTTTTTTGTAAAAAATCTATACATTACTTTAGTTATAAGAAATATTGTTATAAATAATTTGAGAAGCTTTTACAATGAATTCTTTACCCGATAGGTGGTTATAAGGTCTTCTGACTAAAATAACAACAATATATTTTTTTCCGTTAGCTGTTTTAACAATACCTGCGTCGCCCACCATAAAACCAATATCACCTGTTTTATGCAATAATACGGCATCTGATGGTATTCCTGCCTGAAGCAGTCTGTTATTTTTAACGTGTCCCATATATTTTGCTATTTGTCTTTTTGATTCATTTGTCAAAATGTTTGTGGAATCAACATTATATAACATTTTAGCAAGTTCTCTTGCAGTTGTAATGTTAGTTCCTGATAAATCAGGAAGCCAGTTATTTATATGAGTGGTTTTAAGCCCCCATCTGTTAAGCGCTCTGTTTATTTCAGGCATACCGCCGATTTTGGACATAATCATATTTGTTGAAGAGTTATCGGAATTTTGAATCATTATTTGAGCCAAATAATCCATACTATGAGCAACACCGCCTTGAGAATATTGCAGTTTGCCTGAGCCTGAAGCTCTGTAATAATCTTCTAAAACCATTGTATCATACAGCGAAAACTTTCCGCTTTCTATTTCTCTAAACATTTCAATAAGTATTGGAATTTTAATAATGCTCGCAGCAGGAAAAGGCTTATCGGCATCTATATCAACATAAGTAGAGCCGTTTTGTTCCCATACATATACTGCCGGTTTTATACGTCTGTAATTTTGTGCCAAGCTTAATAATCTGGTTTTTAATCCGTTTCTTTCAGAGGATTCTTTTATATCCACCATCAAATGTTTTTTATATTTTGTATCTTTTAATATATAACGGCCTAAAAATAAATCTTTATATAAATATGTATGAGTAGGATACAATAATTTATAGTAATCAATTTTCAGCAGTTTCTTTGAGTTCGGAGGAAGTGCTGAACCGATAAATTTGTTATATGAATAAGGTAAAACATAAAATAAAAGTATTAAAGATAAAAAAAAGACAATCAGTTTATTAACCAGGTCAGATTCTTTTCTCTTTTTCTTTTTAATATTTCTTCGTATAGGTTTTTCATTTTTTTGAGCAGTATTATTAATGTAATACTGTTCATACATAGAAGCATAAGTATTGTTGTTATTACCGTTATAATTTGGTTTCGGCAAAAGTATTCCTCCCTTATTTAATTATATACACAATAAATTTCAATTACAAATATGTTAAATTATGCAACAAGAATAAAGGACTTTTAACTTTGAAAATAATTTGGTACAATAAGAACAAAAAGAAAGGGTATATAATGAGTAATCTGATTATTTATACAGAAGGAAATAATTCTATATTTGAAGGGATATGCAAAAAAATTACGGAATTAGATATTAGAGTAAAAGATATATCTGAAATAAATGAGGCTATGAGTTGTAATCCTTCTATAATATTATTGGATTTACCTGTTAATAAATTAAAGGAACTTTCAATGGTAACTAAAATTCCGGTTCCTGCTATTGCTTCGGTTGAAGAAATACCTGAAGATATTACATTAAGAGGTGAAGCTTATGATTTTATAGTTACGCCGATTAATGAACGTGAACTGTTAATCAAAATAAATAATTTGTTAAAAATAAAAGAACTAAAAGATAAAATATCAAATATAGCAACTACTGACGAATTAACAGGATTACACAACAGAAAGTTTTTACTGGAAAGACTTGATTCTGAAATGTCCAGAGCAAAAAGATATAATACCCCTGTATCTTGTATATTATTTGACCTTGATTTCTTTAAAGTAATTAATGATATGTATGGTTATGAATGGGGCGATGTACTGTTAAAAAAGATAGCCGAAATGCTTCAAGCTCTTGCCAGAAAAGAAGATATCGTTACAAGATACGGTGATGAAGAATTTATGGTAATACTGCCTAATACAACGGAAGAAAATGCTTTTATATTTGCCGAAAGATTTAGACGGGATGTTGAAAAAATGACATTTATTCCCGCAGGTGAAGAAGAAAAACATCCCGTAAAAGTTTCGGGCGGTATAGCGTCATTCCCGTATTTAGAAGAGGCTGAGGAAAATGCAAATACTCTTATAAGATATGCCGAACACGCTCTTTATAATGCTAAAAAGAGAGGAAAAAACAGAGTAATATTATTTTCTCAAGTAAATTTGGATTACTAAAATGGATAAAAATAAAAAGCCGATTTCATTTTCATATAACAATACGGAACGCTGTCAATCAAGGTGCATAACATGTAACGGCTGGAAGACACCTGCCGAAATGAAAAATCAGGAAATGACAATTGATGAGTGGAAATATGTATTAACCAATATGCATAATTGGCTTGGCAATTATCAATTTATAATATCAGGCGGAGAACCGTTTATAAGGAATGATATATTTGAAATAGCTCAATTCGCCAGTGATTTGGGTGATACCGTAAATGTTGTTACTAACGGATTGGCATTGCCTGATAAAATTACGGAAGTATTATACTCTGCATTTACGAACATAACCTTTTCTTTGAATGCCGTTGAAAATCCAAAAATCCATAACAGGTCAAGAGGCCGTGATGATGCATTTAAAAGAACTATGGATTCCATACAGAATTTGAATTATCGAAATAAACATGAAGCAGGGCATAAATGGAAAAATATATATCTTTCAACAGTTGTCATGCCTGATAATCTTACGGAAATAAAACCGATAGCCGAATTCTGCAAGACGGAAGGAATAGGAGTAAGTTATCAGTTAATGGATAATGGTGATGCATTTTCAACAGCAGTAGACGAAAAAAGTCAAATATACGGGTCAAACATAAAAGAAAAAGCTATACAAGCGATAGATGAAATGATAGAACTAAAAAAGAAGGGA
>CANROV010000039.1 GCA_947632315.1 Candidatus Gastranaerophilales bacterium | reverse complement strand
TAGCACTTGCTTCCTCTGAAATTATATGAGCGCCTAATATTTCTTTTTTATCAGCCAGAATTTTTATAAAGCCTTCTGTTTTATCTTCTGCCCGGCTTTTTCCTAATGCTGATATTGGGAACATCGATTTTTTATATTCTTTACCCGAATTTTTTAACTCATCTTCTGTTTTACCTATAAATGCTATTTCAGGTGTTCCGTAGATTACCGCAGGTACAAGATTAGTATTAAATTCTTCACATTCTCCGTTTATTATATAATCTACTAATAGTTCCGCCTGCTTTACAGCACTGTGCGCCAGAAGGGATTTCCCGTTTACATCTCCTATTGCATATATATTTTTATAATTTGTTCTAAAATTACAATCAGTATTTATATATTTCTTTATTTCGATATTCTTTGAAAATGTTCCTAAATCAGTTTCCGTAATTCTTCCTGTCCCTAAAAGAATTTTATCTGATACTAATTCTTTTCCGTTTGTAAGTTTTACTGTTTGCCCATGAATTTTTTCAATTGTAGTAGATGTGAAAAAATCTATTCCGCTTCTTTTAAATATTCTTGCAACTCTTTCAGATACTTCATAATCAGCATTTGGAATTAATTTATCCATTAATTCTACGACAGTTACATTAACATTAAATGCTGATAAAATTCTTGCCCATTCTATTCCTATAGCACCTGAACCTATAATTATAATACTATTTGGTAGTGATTCCATATTTAAAATATCATCGGATGTTAATATAAAGTCGTTTGCATATTCTCCGTTAAAGTTTATTCTGTTTGGCTTTGAGCCTGTTGCTATAACTATATTTTTTACTTCGTAATTGTTTTCCCCTGCTTTTATTGTGTTTTCGTTTTCTATCTTAGCTTCTTCTTCAATAATTGTAATTCCGTATGACTTTATTAATCCTTCTAGTGATTTCCTTATTTTCTCAGATACTGTTTTTTGCCTTTCTTGTACTTTCTTAAAATCTATATTTAAGTTATCCGTGTTAATTCCGTATTTATTTGAGTTCTTCATTTCTGTAAATAATTTGGCACTGTGTAAAATAGTTTTAGTGGGAATACAGCCCCTATTCAGGCATGTTCCTCCTATAAGATTTTTTTCAAACAATATAACACTCAAACCCTTTTGTGCCGCACGTATTGCACAGCTGTATCCGCCGGGGCCTGCTCCTATTATTCCTATATCAAACATAAATATCCCTTTCATTTAAAATTATACAACACTATCTTTTCTTATAAATCTTTAATATTTTAACTCTAAAATTTCTTATTATAACTGACTTTTAGCGTTATATGCGGTTTCGTTTTTTAAGAAATGTTACAAAAAAAATTAAAATTAAAACAAAAAACTAAAGTTTTATTTTCGATAAAGAATTTGTTAAGATTGAGAAATTAAAACAAATTAGTTATTAGTAAGTTGTTCTAGAGGATTCCCTGTTATGAAATTTATGAGAAGAGTATTTGTGCTATTAAGCGCATTAATTTTGATGAGCGTATCAAACGCAGTTTTCGCAGCAGATTTTTCTGCTAATACAAAGCAAGAAGTTTTAACAGCTGCATTAAACAAATTAGAAGCTATGAATAACAGAAAAGTATTAAATGTTATACAAGGTCAAAATTCAACTAATCAGCCTATAAAAATAATGTTCAGAGATTTGGCAGCACTTGGTTATGGTACTTGTGAAGCAGTTACAGCAAAAACAAATGAAGGAAAATTAGTAATATTAATCAGTTCTAACTATAAAACAGCACCTGTTGAAGCTGTAGCTTGCTTAATCGCTCACGAAAGCGTTCACCATGAAAATACAAAAACTTATGAAGAAGAAGTTAGAGCTTGGAATACTGAAGTTCAAACTTGGATTTCTTTCACAAATGTTAATCCTTCTTTAAAACAAAGTGATTCTAAATTAGTAAAAAGATTAAACTATTTATCTAAATTATATATAAAAGATGGTAATCAAATGACATCTATAGCAAACTTAATTGCAAACCAACCTGCTTATGCTTCATTAAAAAGATCTTAATTTTTCTCCTTAATTATTTTCATAACACAATCCGAACAATTGAATTCAACAAGGTATTCCTTGTTGAATTCGTCTGTTAAAACAAACGGTTCTTTGTATTTATTTAATTTTGTCTGTTTAGGACAGAGTCCAAGCTGATTTTTTATACAATATTTTGAGGTCATAATTTCTTTTGAGTTATAATTTTTTTGCTTTTCAAGGGCAAATTCTTTTATTTTACATCCTCTTTTATTATAAAAATCGTATGCTTTGTCATTATATATATTTGCTTTGTAATCAAGTTCTTGTATAGGGTATTGAGTTATTTTTATTCCGTTTGTCCGTTCCTGATAAGGATAATTTTCTTGCCTGATTTTTCTCAGCCGGTTTGTTAATATTCTTCTTATTTCATTAATTTTTGATACTTTTATAAACGGAATATTTTTTATTTTAATTATTACCCTGTCAGGTGTAAATTCGGTATTACCTGTTTTAGAAAGTTGAATTTCCATAGTATTTAATGCTTTTTCTTTATCTATAGCTAATTCAAAATTTTTAGAAGTTAAGTAAACGGCGTTGTTTCCTTCTTCATCAGATAATATAAACATATAGCTGTTGCTTGTTTCTTTTACTTTTAAAGTTACCGGAATTTTCCTTTTAATTTCAAGTGATTTTAGTTTATCATCAAATTCTTTATTATAATTTCTATAGATTTTTATTCCTTCTTTAATTCCTTTTATTTCCAAAGGAAAAACTGTATTATTTTCGGTTTTATTAATATAAGTACCCTGAAGTATTTTTTGTTCGTTAAAAAAGCAGATACCGTCTCCGTTATTTAATATATCCGTGTTTAATGTAAAGTAATTCTTTTTTACACTTTGAACAACCCCTATATATTCTCCTAACGAAGAGGAATAATTATATGTGGCTGTATCTTTTTTGTTATTGTCTATATTAAATTCGGTAAAACCTCTGTTAAAAGTTTTGTACGGATTAGGCTCAAAATCAATTTCCGATATACCTTGCGAACTTTTTTTAAGGTATTGGCTGTTTAAAATATCATCCAGTTTTTTTCTGTAAAAAGCTGTTGTATTTATTACATAAGCTTCATTCTTTAGTCTGCCTTCAATTTTAAATGAAGTAATACCTGAATCAATAAGTTCGTCAAGTCTTTCAGAAAGATTTAAATCTTTTAAACTGAGTAAATATTTGTTCTTAACAATATAATTTCCATCTGAATCTTTTAAAGAATAAAGCTTACGGCATGGTTGAGCGCATTCACCTCTGTTAGCACTCCTTCCTCCTATAGTGTAACTTAAATAGCATTGTCCGCTGTATGATACGCATAATGCCCCATGTACAAAGCATTCTAATTCTATATTTGTATTCTCTCTTATTTTTTTTATTTCATTTAAGGTTATTTCTCTCGGAAGAATAACTCGTTTTACCCCTGTTTTTTCAAGAAATTTTATTTTCTCTATGGTGTTATTGTGACACTGAGTACTTGCTATTATGGGAATCGGCGGTAAATTAAGTTCTAATATCCCCATATCTTGAATGATTATTCCGTCAGCTTTTATTTTATACAGTTTATGTATAAGTCTTTCTACATTTTTAAGCTCGTCATCTTTTAATATTGTATTTATTGTTATATATACTTTAACTCTATATTTATGTGCATAATCAATAATAGAAATAATATCTTCAATTGTATTGCCTGCTTGAATTCTCGCTCCATATTTGGAATAGCCTAAATAAACGGCATCTGCTCCTGTGTCTATTGCTTTTATAGCTATTTCTTTATTGTTGGCAGGAACTAATAGTTCAAATTCTGCCGGCTTCAAGTTTATTTTTAAGTCCTTGTCTGATTTCAAGTACATCAACCCCTAATTTTGATAATGCTTTCATCGCTACCGAATCAGGCTGGTTACATATTGCAAATAATAAATCATCTGCCGTTGTTTTTGTTTTGTTTTGTGACTTCGCAATATTCCAAGCATCCTCCAGTATCAATTTAGCACGCTGACTGAAGGTTATTTCGTTGGTACTCCAGTCTTCATTAACCCCGATAAGTTCTTGAATTATTTCTCGTGCATCTTTTACTATTACCCCTAAGTCTCTTAATACTTCTGCTGCTATACTGTTTGCTTCAAGCACAATACCTAATAATATAAGTTCACTGCCTACTACATTATTTCCTATCCTTCGTGCTTCCTGTTTCGCCAGTCTCATTATATATAAAGTTTCATTCTTCTGCTTCTCTATAGGCTGTAATACTCTTTCTTCCAGTAAATAGTCATTTACATTCAATTCTTTTAATATATTATAAGCTATTCCTTTTTTCGATTTTAATAAACCTAAAATTATGTGTTCGGGCATTATCGATGCATTACCTGATTCCCTTACTATATCAAATGCATTCATTATTATTTGGAGTGCGTTTGGCGTAAATATAATTTGCTTATCATTATATTCTGCTTGTCTGGATGAAAATTCTTTTAGTTTATTCGAAAATGTTTCCGCTGTTACTCCGAATTCTTTTAACGTCCTTACTACGTCAAGATTTTCATCTTCAAGTATAGATTGCATTATCTGTTCCGTGCCTAATATTTCATAATTTGACGTGGATAATTTGGCTATTGCTCGGTCAAATATTTTTGATGAATCAGATTTTTCTATTAGCTCCGTTATACTTTCGTTTCTGTCGATTCTTCTTCTTTTTTCAATGTTTTCCGGATGTTTTAATCTTTTTGATTTTGTTGCTGAAAAAATACTGTAAAACATTGTTTTTAATTTATCAACATCAATATTTTTTTCTTTTAAAACTTTTGTCAATTCAAGCTTTGGATAATCCCATATAGCTAAAAACAGGTGTTCGGCTTTTACGTAACTGCTCCCTAAAAGCTTTGCTATATCAAGTGTCCTTATAAATATATCCTTTGATGAGTCCGAAAAACATACTGTTTCAACAGGTTTTATTACTGCTCTTGTATTTAATAACTCTTCTATCTCTTTTTTTAAACCGTCAATTTCGATTTTATGTATTAGTAAAGTTTTAACAATGAGGCTGTTGGAATCATTTAATATGGCAATCAATAAATGTTCAGGATAAATCTTTTCATGATTATATTCTATTGCATACTTTTGTGCTGACTTAACAATTTCTATAGCTTTTTCCGTAAATTTTTCAAACACTATATAATCCTTTAAAACAGATACAAATTTATTTTACCACATAACCTCTTTTTTGTAATCAGGTATAATAATTTTCCCTTTTTCTGCTATTAATATTGCCTGTTGTCGATTGGCAACATTTAATTTCCTTAGTATCTTTGCTACATGTGCTTTTATTGTATGTACTGTTACTGTTAATTCTTTTGCAATTTGATTATTGGTTTTCCCTTTATGCATATATTCTAATACTTCAATTTCTCTGTGCGTTAAGTTCTTGATTTGTCTTTTTGTTACCGCTTTATGTTCTACAGGGGCTAATATAATGTTTAATTCATAATTACCGTTTGATGATTTTATTATGTCAGCATTTTTTATTGAAAAAGAAATATTTTGTTCCTTTTTATCTGATATATTAGTCATTATTTTCTCCTCCATTATTTATTATCTTTAATAAAAGGAAAATAGTACTAACATATTTTCGTATTTGTATTTCGGTACCATTTATATTTCTAAAGATTTTTCATTTAACGGCTGAGTTATCATAATGCCTTCTCCGCCTATTGTATTTATTTGCTTGCCTTCTATATATAAATATATTTTTTTATTTTTTCCGGAATTATTAATTGCGGTTTTTATTAGTTGCATCATTCTTGAATAAATACTGTCTGTTCCCCCTCCGTATTGAAAATCGGAACTTAAATCTATTATTATTCTCTTTTTCGATTGTTTTATGGATATAAGCTTTGTCGTTTTCGGAATTTCACTATACGTGCCTGTAGTCTTTTCCATTAGGTTAGGCCCTTTCAATAATTCTTCTATTGAAAATTCCAGTTTGTTTTTACCTTTGGGCAGTTCTCTTTGTACTTTTTTGTATATTCCGTTATCATTTGAGTCTAACGCCAAAAAATATATTGAGGCGGAATCTTTTTCGTTCCTGTTGTTTATTCCTTTTTCCTGTTCAATGGTTTGTATTGCTTCATTTATGCTTTTGTTAATATCAACATTGGGAATATTAATTTCCTTTACCATTTTTGTTTTATTAATAAACCCTGCTATTTGTTCTCCGTATTTTTCTTTTATAAAAAAGAATGAGAGTACAATTAATATTAGTATTACTATTTTTGAAAAATTACTCATCTTCTTCCGTATTCTTATTTATTGTAAATATTCCCTGTGTCTTTATTATACCATTTTCAATTTTTATGTATGTAATGTAAATTCTGCAGTATTTACCGTTTATTGCTTTCATTTCATAAGATACCGGATTTATTTTGTCTATAATAGTATTAAAAATGGCATTATAATTAATTATACTACTTTTTTTTGAATTATAAAAAATATCTTTTAATATTATCTTATTATTTTCAACTGCAGGTTTTGCACTGAATTTTATTTTAAAATTGCCAAAAAATGTTTCTAAGGAAATTATAAAATGAATTTTATCATCTTGTATATTAACCTCGATATTTCTAAGCTTTAATCCGTTAATTCCGTTGATATTAATTGATGTTTTATTTATTTCTTTTTGAAATTCTTTTGAGTTAATTATATTTTTTATATCTTCATTGGTTATTTGTCCTTTAAATTTAAAAGGAATATTGTATGGATAATATATTCTGTTATTTTTATATATTATTTTATTGTAAGGACATATTGTTTCAGCATAAAAGTCTGACATTGAAAAAGCTTTATATTTGACCTTTTTGCTCTCTAATTGTAATGATTTAAATTCTCCGTTTTTTAATCTTTTAATTGTAAATATGTTTAATTTTGCTTTAAATTTTGATTTTAATGCATCGTGTAATTCTTTTTCTATTACCGTTTCAGTTATCTTTGAGGATAAAAAATTTAATCCGGTAATCTTTTTTATTATGGATTCTTTTTCTGTTAATTTTATGCTTTCACTCGGACATGTTATTGTGCATGTTTCAGCATTCACTGATAAAATGCTGAAATATAATCCTAAAAATATTGCGATTACTTTTAACTTCATAATAATACCTTTCGAGGTTGAATGTATTCTTCCTCGCTTTGAGCTATTGCTATAGGAATATTGTTCTTTATTAATAATATTTTCCCTGAAATTTCTTCTCTTTTTTTAAATTTATTTCCGTTTAATAATTTTTTGTATTCTTCATCAATTATTTCTATTTTAGGAAGATTAATTAATTCTATTGGGTTAATAAGATTTTTTTCAATTATTTCTTTCTTTAGATTTTCATTTAATTCCAAAGAATTTTCAATTTTTAATCCTGATGATTTAGTTCTGATAAGTTTACACATAACAGCACCTCTGTTAGTAATCAGTCCTAAGTCATGAACAATAGAGCGAATATATGTACCTTTTGAACATTCTATATCTAATTTTAAAAGCTGATTTTCATAATCAAAAGATATTATTTCATTTCTGTAAATTGTAATTTCTCTTTGTTCTATATTATCGACATTTTTGCCCTCTCGTGCCAGTTCATATAACCTTTTTCCGTTATAATGAACGGCAGAATACATTGGAGGTGTCTGAAATATTTTTCCTTGAAAGCTTTTTAACGCTTCTTGTATTTCTTCTATTGTTATTTTCTTTTTTGAAAAATCTTTTACTTCGCCTTCAATATCATAAGTATCGGAAATTTTTCCGAAATATAATTCCGCTTGATATTCTTTCTCCTCAGCTAAATAATCAATTAATTTAGAGGCTTTACCTATAGCAACGGGTAAAACCCCTGACGCTAAAGGGTCAAGCGTTCCGGCATGCCCGATTTGTTTTATTCCGACTATTTTGCGTAAAACAGATATAACTTTATGCGATGTTATACCTGATGGTTTATTAATATTAAGCAAGCCGAACATTTATTTTATATCTCGCCTCTTGAAATCTTGTTTATGATTTCGGTGACATTTGAACCTCTTTCAAGAGAATCATCGGGAATAAATCTTAATTCAGGAGTAAGTCTTAACCTTATTCTTTTACCAACTTCATATCTTATTTTAGAAGTGTTTTCGGCTATTGCCTTTTGTGTTTGCTCCTTTTCTTCATCAGAAGCAAAGGTTGAATAATAAACTTTTGCATATGAATTATCATGCGAAATTTCGATATCCGTAATAGAAACAATCCCATGAATTCTGGAATCTTTTAAATCTTTTTGAATAATATCCGCTATTTCTTTCATTAATGTTTTTCTTACACGTTCATTTCTTAAAGACATAATCTACCTGCTAAATTAAACTAATACTTGTCTTTCAACTTCTTCTGTTGTCGTAACTTTAATAATATCGCCTTCTTGAATATCGTTAAACTTATCAAAAGATATACCGCATTCAAAACCTTGTGCTACTTCTTTTACATCGTCTTTGAATCGTTTTAATTGATCAATCTGCCCTTTAAATATTTCAATACCTTTTCTGAGTACAATAGCAGTTTTATTTCTTACAACTTTACCTTCAGTTATATAGCATCCTGCTATTTTTGTTGTTTTACCTATTGTAAATACTTGCCTTACTTCAGCAGTACCCAGATAAATTTCTTTTATTTCAGGCTGTAATAAATTCAGCATTGTTTGTTCTAAATCTTCTAACACCTGATAAATAATATTATATTTCTTAATTTTTACTCCGTATTTTTCTGCGGCAAGCTGTGCATTCAGGTCTTCCTTAACAGTAAAGCCTAAGATTATTGCATCACTGGCACTTGCAAGCATAACATCAGCTTCTGAAATATCACCGACGCCTACGTGAATTATTTTTGTAATAATTTCTTTTGATTCAAGTTGTGATACACCTTGAGACACTGCTTCCGCTGCTCCGTGTGTATTAGCTTTTATAATCAAATTGAGATGTTTAATATTTTCATCAGTATTTCCGACGTGTTCATTTCTGATATGAGCAGGTTTCATACTGTCAAGTTTTGAGATTCTTTCTTTTTCTCTGCGTTCTTCCCAGATTGTTCTCATAACTTTTTCATTTTCGACAGCTTCAAACGTGTCACCCGCTTGCGGGACTTCGGTTAACCCTAATATTTCAACGGGGGTAGATGGCCCTGCTTCTTTTATTCTCTCGCCCGAATCCGATATAAGCGCTCTTATTTTTCCGCATACATTACCTACAACAAAACAATCACCGGTATGAAGAGTTCCGTTTTGTACTAATAATGTTGCTACTGGGCCTTTTCCTTTATCGAGTTTTGCTTCTATAATTACCCCTGTAGCTAAAGCTGTTTTATTTGCTCTTAAATTTTGTACTTCGGCTAAAAGAAGTATATATTCAAGTAATTCATCAATACCTTTACCCTGAAGCGCACTAACTTTAACACAAATTGTATCACCGCCCCATTCTTCGGGTACTAATCCGTATTCTGTTAATTGCTGCATTATTTTATCGGGGTCTGCCGACGGTTTATCAATCTTATTAACAGCAACTATAATAGGAACTTCTGCGGCTCTTGCGTGGTTAATTGCTTCTATAGTTTGAGGCATAATACCATCATCTGCCGCAACAACTAATATTGCTATATCCGTTGCTTTTGCACCTCTCGCTCTCATTTCCGTGAAAGCTTCGTGGCCG
The DNA here is from genome assembly GCA_947632315.1 of Candidatus Gastranaerophilales bacterium. Classification (GTDB taxonomy): domain Bacteria; phylum Cyanobacteriota; class Vampirovibrionia; order Gastranaerophilales; family Gastranaerophilaceae; genus Avigastranaerophilus. The sequence goes on along the minus strand of CANROV010000039.1, from coordinate 4,272 downwards.
GGAGTATCTATAAAAACTATTTTCTTTTCGGCTTTATTGTCTAAGTATACTGTATATGCACCTATTGACTGAGTGATACCTCCAACTTCAGTAGCTACTATTTTATGTTTAGAAGCTCTTATTGAATCTAATAATGTAGTTTTTCCGTGGTCTACGTGACCCATAATGCTTATTACGGGCGCTCTATGTTCCAATAATGATTCATCGGTATTTTTTATTGCATTTTCTTTTTCTTCTTTTATGAGTTCTTGTTCAACGTATTCATTTAAATCTTCTTCAAGAATTTCAAGATTAAAGCTTTCACAAATTTTCTTTTGTGTTTCAACGGAAATAACCTCATTAACCGTAGTTAAAATACCTTGCATCATAAGATATTTAACGATTTCAGCAGGAGATTTCTTTATTTTATCAGCTAATTCACCGACGGTAACAGCCTGATTAATAATTACTTGAGTAATAACTTCACCTGAATTATCTTCTTTTGCTTTTTTCTTATGTTTTTGAGTAATCGCTTTTTCTAAACTGATTAATTCTTGTTCTTCTTCTTTATTTTTATATTGTTTTTTCTTTTCCTTCGGATTTTTCTTTTTATGTGCCGAATTATTGGATGATTTACCGTCATATATTTCTTGTGAAATTATATGATGCTGTAATGGTTTTTTATTAAACGGACGTTCCGGTCTTTCTGAACGTTCTTGTTTTTCGGTTTTCTCTTGTTTGTTTGATTGTTGTAGTTTACCTTTATTCTCAAAATTTTTATTTCTGTCAAATTGAGGTTTTCTCTCACCTTTGTCATTTCTGTCCTGTTGTTTAAATCCAGGCTTAAACTCTTTTTTTTGACTTTGATTTTCAATCTCTTTTTGTCTGTTTTGAGCCATTTCTTGGCGTCTTTTTTGGCTGTTTCTGTTATTGTATTCAAGCAGGGAACGATATGGAGAAACAGGTTCTTCTTTTGGTTTCTCCGAAATTTCAGCTTTTATTTCTTTTTTTATTTCATTTACCGGTTCATTTACTTTTTCTTTTTCTTTTGGTTGTTCTTGTTTTGCTGTTTTTTGTTGAACTGTTGTTTTTTGATGTTCTTTCTTTTCTTCGGCTTCCGGACTTTTTGCTTTTTTTATAATGAATGCTTTAGGCTTTTTTTGCTGTTCGCTTTGTGTATTTTTGGAAAACGATGCTTTTATTTTTGCTATTTGCGCAGGAGTTAAATTACTTGAATGTGATTTAACCTTTATATCAAGCTTTGTATCCAAATACTCTATAAAGTCTTTGTTTGTCATTTCATATTCTTTAGCTAGTTCATAAACTCTTTTATTTTCAACTGTCATTATTATTTCCCATTTTTTTTAAACAACCATATTATAGTTGTAACACAATTTACTTTTTAAGTACAGTATAGAGTTCTTTTTTAATATTTTCGGCTAAGTTGACCTTTAAAAGATGTTCTATTTTCTTTTTCTTTATTGCATTTTTTATACATGTTTCATTTTTACATATGTATACAGAACGACCTTGGTATTTTTTTTCATTATTTATTTTAATGTCATTAAGTTGAAAATCTTTTGTAATACGAATTAAATCTTGTTTATCTTTTATACAGGCACAGGCAATACATTGTCTTTTAAATTTTTTATATTCTTTCATATTCAGATTCCTCAATATTTAACATTGATTTTGCTCCGTTAATTGTAGCAGCACTGGCTGTAAATACCTTATTTATGTTATCTTCACTTTCTATACATATATTTTCAAATAAATCGCTGTTAATTTTATCTGAATTTTTGTTTATTTCCAATGTATAAGAGTAGTTTTCACTCAAATTTATGAAACTGTGATTTTCACCAAGTTTTCCGTTTGCCGTATCTGTTATTATTTTTAATAAGTCATCGTTAAGTAAAGCCAGAAATGAATGAATATCATATCCTTGAAATTCATTATAAAATTCTAATATTGATATATTGTTATTCTTTTTGATTATTTTTAATCCTAAAATTCCGCAATAAGGTTCTGAAAATTTTGTTATATCATCTAAAATAGGGTATATTACTTTTTTTAACAAATACATTATTATATCTTCGGAAATTTTTTCGGATGGCGCAATTAATTCTTTATAGCCGTTTCGGTTATACTTATTAATTGTAATCAGTGGCATTGCGTTATATCCGTCTGTTATAAAATATATGTATATCGGATTTTCATCTGAATAATTTTCAATAATGATTTTGTTATTTCCTGTTTCAAAGATTTTTTGAATCTCAAGTTTTGCCTTTGAAAATGTTTTACATATTATTGATTCGTGTGAAAATAATGTAAAATCATTTGTTATTATTATGGGGAATTTTATTTTCCTAAGATATTCTATAGCTACATTTTCACGGTCAAAAATACCAAAGCGGGGTGTGTTAATTTTTAATTTGTATAATATTTTTTTTGCAATACTGTTAAAAAATGTTATTCTTGCTGAATCTGAGGTCGGTGCAAATATGGGAAATCCTTCTTTTTTAAATTCATCGGCTATACCGTTTATTATTGATAATTCCGAGGTTACTATTGTAAATTCTATTTGATTGTATTTTACAAAATCGCATATTTCAGGAATATTATTTTCTTTTATGTTTATTGCAGTATATATATTTTCAACGGATATTTCATCTGTCGTAATATATATATCATGTTCGTTATTTTGCTGTTTAATGTACTGTGCAAATAGTTTTGCGTTTAAGTCGGAACCTGCAATTAATATCTTCATATCTTATTTTAAATCTTCTCTTAGTTTTTCTGCACCTTTTAAATATACGTGATTTATTTGTGTTTGTTCAAGATTTGTATTTATTGTTATAAGTATTCTTAAACATTTTTTTAATGAATTTTCAATTTTTAATTCATTGAAACACATCATCGGAACATATTTCCAGCTTAAAAAATGTTCTCTTGCAATTTTTGCGGGATATATTGCATTTAAATCATCAGTTAACGTAAATATTACTTGAGAGATGTCTTTATCCTCAAATTGATTTCTCTTTTTTATTTCATTAATTAATTCTATTGCAGAAGATTTAATATCTTTTTCTGTATTTGTATCGACAGTTATTGCGCCTCTTATTCCTCTTTGATGCATATATTTTCTCCGAATTTCATTTTTGGCTGTAATTTTGCACCGTTTGCAAAATCATAAGCATTCATTATGCCTTTGCTTTCCGGTTTTACTTTCGTTATCAGCAGAGTGCCGATATTAGTATTTAGTTCAATACCTTCTTTTGTTATTTTTGAAATTTCACTGTATTGAATATTATTTTTATTGTTGTTTAATACTTTTGATTCAATAATTTTAAGCAATTTATTATTAAAAAAAGTATATGCCGTCGGAAAATCTACCATTGATCTTATTTGATTGTGTATTTCCAGTGCATTTTTATTCCAGTCAATTAATCCGTCTTGTTTTATGAATTTTTTGGCAATAGTTGCATTTTCATTGTTTTGTTTCTTTGGAATTAATGTTTTTGAATATAAACCTTTTATTGTTGAGCAAATTAATTGAGGCGATTTTTCGCTTATAATTTGTGAAAGTTCTATGTTTGTCATATTCTCCGTTATATCAATTTCTTCCGTTTCACAAATATCTCCCGCATCAAGAGCAAGAACCGTAAGCATTGTTGTTATACCAGTCTTTGTATCTCCGTTATATATACATCTTTGTATCGGATTTGCACCTCTATATTTCGGAAGCAGAGAAGCATGAAGATTTATTACTTCATATTTCGGTATATCTATAACTTCTTGAGATAGTATCTGACCGAAGGCAAATGTTATAATAAAATCAGGATTAATTTCCTTAAGCTTTTCTATAAGCTGAATATCTTTGCTTATTTTTTCGGTTTGAAAGAATGGAATATTATTTTGTATTGCACATAACTTTACGGGCGGAGGCGTTAATTTATTTCCTCTGCCTTTTGGTCTGTCAGGCTGAGTGATAACGCAAGCTACTTCTATTTCCTTATTTCTATTTAATTCTTCAAGACTTTTTACTGCAATATCGGGAGTTGCTGCAAATACTATTTTAATCAACCTTTTTTTCCTCATTTTGTGCATTTTTTTGAATTTCTTCTTCGAGTTCTTTTTCATCCAGCAGATATTGTGAATCAATATGATTTAAACCTTTTTCCTCAAGAATTTTATCTGCTTCAAATCTGTTTCTTACGTGGTCAATAAATAAAATACCGTCTAAATGGTCAAATTCATGCTGTATTGCACGAGATAAAAGTGAACCGTCTTTTG